>JAHQWY010000032.1 GCA_029856445.1 Promethearchaeia archaeon | reverse complement strand
GATGATGTTTTTTAATGCATCTGACCATTTTTTTTCTTTAGATACTAAGAATTCTTTCATTGCCATCATCCAAACTAACAGAGAAACTAGAAGAAATCCATCTAGAAGAACTGGAATATTAGGTAAATATTCGTTTAAAAAAGGAAGATCTTCCCACACAGAATTTATCCAACGACTAAATATAAATCCCAATATTGCTCCAAAAAATAATAGTGACATAAAGAGACCATTTATACGACCTCTAAATTTTAAATTTCCTCTTTCTGTTGAAAAATCTCCAGAAATCGTAAAGATTGCTAACAAAAGAGGTAGTATTGAAAAACCATAATGAATAGAGAGAAGAGTTTTTCTTGGCATACCAAAAATATAGTCAGCTTCAATGTATAAACCAGAAGAAATAAGGAAAAATGAAAGGACGTAAATTCCTAATACTATTGATATTTTGCGACCAATATTATCCAAACAGTAACCTGCTGCTAAAAGATATCCAAAAGATGCTAATGCATAAATCATTAAATCTACTTCAAAACTAAATCTTGCTAATAGATCTCCTAAAATGAAGCTTAATACAGTGAAACTAGATGAATATCTAAAAAAATGCTTTTCAAAAATTATATTCAAATATTTTTTATCAGATCTCAATCGTTCCTTTGATTCTATGTATTTATACTTTCGGGAATACCAGAAAATAATTAAAAAGATTCCTAAATTGATAAAATCTAAATGTATACAATGTGGAGAATGTGCTCTAAATTGCCATGCTGAAGCTATTGAGTTCGAAACGAATCGTTTTCCTACATTCTTACGAAAGAAGTGTATTTCATGCTTTTGCTGTGCTGAATTGTGTAGCGAAAGTGCCATTAAACCAAAGATCAGAGGTATAAGGGGGTTATTTAGTAAAACCTAATTCATATTTTGTTCTTGTATCAATTGAGAATATATTTTTAGAAAATTATAGTATGATAATCTAGCTTTAACTATAGAACTATATTGAATAAATTCATTTGCAGAATGAGCTGAACCTCCTACACCTAAACCACCTGTGATAAAATTTAAGTTTAAAAATTTTTGAATTTTGCTTAAGGGGGCTCCAGCGGCACTTATTGGCCATAATTCAGTTTTTACTCCTAATACCTTTGCACTTTTAATAAGACTTTTTACTAAGGGAGAGTTTTTCTTGACTCTAGAACTTTCATAGCCGAGATTTTTAGTTAATTCAATTTCAGAATTTGAATTTATTGAAAATTTTTCAATTTTTTCCTTAATTTCATGAAAAATGACGTCCACAGGAACATTGTGAGCAAATCTAATATCAATATTGGTTGTCGCATTATTAGGAACATAATTTTTAAAACCTTCTCCTAAAAATCCAGATTTTAATGTAGAGATATTAAATGTTGGATTAAATAAGTAATTAATAAAATCAAGTTTTGTATCAGATTCGAGTGTTTGTAGGATTCCTGCTTTTTTTTTTATACTTTCAATATCTAGATGATTAATTAATTCATTGAGGATTGATTCTTCTTCGACGGTCAAATTATAAGATTTCCTTAGAGAATTGATTTGGAACTCCCCATTTGAATATATTAAGTTTAGTACCGAAATTAAATCAGCTGCAGGGTTAGGAATCATTCCACTGTAGGCTGAATGTGGTTCATTATTTTTTGACCGTACTTTTATGGTTAGAGATAAAATACCTTTGTATCCGAGTTTTAAGATGGAATTTCCGGTAATATTTTGTTTCGTTGCAGGATAGAAAGCATCAATACAATCTTTAAAGAGTTCTTTTCTTTCTTCGATAAATTTTAATAAAGTAGGAGAACCTATTTCCTCCTCACCATCAAAGAAAAACAGTAAAGATATAGGTAATTTATTATTTCTTTTTAATATTCTCACAACATTTAAAAAGCAAATCAGCGGAGTCTTCGAATTGTACGCACCTCTAGCTATAATACAATCTCCTAAAACTTCTAGGGGATAATCAAGCGTATGGATTTCTGCACTGAATGGATCACATATCCAGTTTTCTCTTTCACTAATAGGTTGGGTATCATACATCATATAAATTAGAATTGTTTCCTTTTTTTTTCCACCAACTTTAGCTAAAATTAGGGGATTATGCGTTCCTTTATATTCTGTTATAGTCTCTGAAAAAGAATTAATATAAGAAATAATGAAGTCTTTTGCTTTCTGAATCCCTTCTTTATTCATCGTATTACTAGGAATTCTTAGAAATGGTCGTAACTCCTTGTCAATGAATTCCTTATTGTTGTTTTTTATTTTACTTTCAATTTTGTTAATTGGCTCCATTTATATTCAATAGTTAAATTAGGTAATTAATTAATTTAATTATCTTAACTTTAAGCAATTAGCATTATGAAAGAGACCGAAAAAGAAGAAACAGAGGAGAATTCCCCAATAATTCGAATTTTAAATGAAATAAAGAACAAAGGTAACTTTTCAGGGATTTTTTTTGTGACCCGAAATGGGGAGATTATTAATGAAAACAGTGAAAAATCTATTAATAGCAAGGAATTCGTTTCAATGTGTGCCTCTGTCTTAGAGGGAGCTACGGGCTTAAGTAAAGCAATAGGTAATCAAAAAGTCAATAAAATAATAGCAGAATTAAATGAAGAAACAATTATTATAATTGAGATTAATAAAAATTCATTTTTGATATGTATACTAAATAAACAATCAAATACTAACATAATAGTAGATAAATTAGAAAAATATATTCAAAAAATTATTACATTATCAAATTAAATACATTTCTTGTTATAAATCATTCATCCAATCAGGATTGATTTTGTTTAAAGCTTTCTCTACTTCCTTCCTAAAATCCCAATTGTCATCTCCTAATATTGCAATGAGAGGTTTTATTGCATCTTTATTCCCGATTTCACCAAGTGCCTTAACTGCTGACAACCGGGTTTTATCATCCGATTCATTTAATAAAGAAATGAATGGTTCAATTGAATCTAGGTTTTTAAATTTTCCAAGAGCCATAGCAGCCCAACTTTTTATATAGATATCATCGTCATTTAGCAATGAAATTAATAAACTTATAGATTCATTACCTCCGATTCTTATTAGTAGTTTTACTCCTGTTCTTCTAATCTTCCAATTTGAATTGTTTATAGCTTCTTTTGCTAAACCAATAATTTTATCAGATTTGAAATGGATTAAGCTATCAATTGCAGCCTTTCTAACACTTCCATTTTCATCCTCAATTAGATTAAAAATAAACTTAATTGTCGAAGGATCTGCTATTTCTCCCAGAATTTTTGTACAATACATTCGAATTCGCCATGATTTATCCTCTAAACCATTTAATATCAAATCATTAACATCTTTATCCAGAATTCTTAAAATTGCCTTATAAGCGGACCTTCTTAGACTTGAGACTGTACTATTGAACGTATTTATTAATAGATTAATTGAATTACTATCTTTTAACATCCCTACTAATGTAATTGCCTCCTTTCTAGAAAATAGATTTCTTCCCTTAATACTGTCATAAAGAACCTCATAGTTTTTAGACTTTGTTAGAATTTTATATAGAGCATTTCGAGTAAGGTTTCTAACTTTGATATCTTTTTCTTTTAAAATTTCTAATAATGGTTTTATGGCTTTTTTACTACCTACATTTCCTAACACGCGAATAGCTTCTTTTCTTATTTCTATTTCTGGGTCATTGAGAGTATCTAATATATACTTGATATTCTTCAATTCTATAATTTTTCCTAAAGCTTTTACTGAATTCTGTCTTACTGAAGGGGAGGGATCTTTTAATTTTGATATTAAAATGTCCTCGCTATCCTTGTCACCAATTTTCCCTAAAATAACTGGTATTTCTCTTTTAATATTTTGATCTTCTGAGTTAAAGTAATCATAAAATATTTGTAAATTTCCTTTTTTTCCTATTCTTACAATTGCATCTAGTAAAAGATCATATATTTCTGTATTTCTAAAGTGTAACAACTCAATTAACGGTGTAATTGCTTTTTCTTTCCCTGATTTTCCTAAAAAGGTTATTGCTAGCTTTTTAGACTCTATATTTGCATCATTTAATGCTTCAATAAAGAAGGGAATAGACTTATTTAAATTTATTTTACCAACTGTTTCAATCAAATTCTTTCTAACAGTTCCATCACTACAGTTTTTATATTGTTCTTTTAAAAAATTAATCCCCTCATCTGGGTAAAATTCGGCTAATAAATTAATTAAAACAGTGCGTAATTGAGGATGTTTATCTTCTAAAAACACTTTTTTAAATTCTTGAAGAGGAATTTTATGATATCCTCTAAAATGAGTTAATTTTTCTACAGCTTTTACCTTGATTTCCCATTTTTCTGAAGATTTTAAAATCAAAAGCAGCAAATCAACTGCTTCTTTAGGATTCATGGAATTAATTTCTTCAAGTAATTGTTTACTATTAGGAGACAATTGATAACCTTACCCTGTATAAATTTATTGTTAATATATGTAAATTGACAACCTTTGAAATTATACAAAAAAGAAGATTTATTTATGTTTATTGATCAACGAAAATATGAAAACTAATTTAGATTCAAGATAATAATTATTTAATAACATCAAAATTAATCTATGACATCAAAAAATCATTTTCTCAATCATATTGAAAAACTGTTAAATAAATATGAAGATGAGGAAAAATCAGGAATATTCTTTAAACTTGAGATGGAAAAGGATCCTTCTGAAATTCTAGGAGTCCTGAATTTCTTAAAAGATAAAATTCAAAAGTGGGGAAATACCAATATTTTCAGCTACATGGGAGAATTATTTGAGAGAAATACTACATTAGTAATTGGGTCAAGTAATTCTGAGGAAGCCATTACAATTATAAAATATGTCTATTTATCGCAAGTGATTAAGAAAAGTAATGAAATACTCGAGCTTGAAGGCAAGTTTAAAAAAATTGATGAGATTGAGGGTTTTTTAAATGAGGAGATTTCTAAAAATATTAAATTAGGATATCCTCCTGATCCTAAATTAGAAGTATATTTGAGAAATCACATTCAAAAACTAATAAATTCAGAATGAGAAAAAAACTTAGGATCAATGTACTTTGAAATTTATTTTATTGAGTAAATTCTCAGAATTAGTATTTGAAATGACTTTAAAAAAAATAATAAAAAAAATTTATTCTGTTCCAATTTCTATTTTCTTGCGTTCTTCTAATAGTTCCTCAACTACAGAAGGATCTGCTAGTGTTGTGACATTTCCTATATCTGTCCCTGCAGCAATAGCTTTTAAAATTCTTCGCATAATCTTACCGCTTCTAGTTTTAGGTAAATCGTCAGCAAATTGGATGACATCAGGTTGGAACACTGGACCAATTTCTTGTCTAACATGATTTCTTATCTCTTTAGATAATTTTGCTGATTTTTCAACTCCTTGAATTAATGTTACAAATGCCCAAATTGCTTGTCCTTTAATTTTATGAGGAAATGGTGCAACTGCAGCTTCAGCAACACTCGGATGACTTACAAGAGCAGATTCTACTTCCATTGTTCCTATTCTGTGCCCAGACACTTTTATTACATCATCCAATCTTCCAAGAATCCAATAATAACCATCCTCATCACGTCGAGCTCCATCGCCAGTATAATAATATCCAGGATAACGCTCAAGATAAGTTGATTTAAATCTCTCTGTATCACCCCAAACATCTCTCAACATTCCAGGCCAAGGAGTTTGAATTGCAAAGTATCCACCTTCATTAGGTTCTGTAATTTCATCACCTTCTAAATCAAAAATAACCGGTTTAATACCTAAAAATGGCATGCAACAAGATCCCGGTTTTGTAGGAGTTGCTGTAGCAATCGGTGTCATAATAAAACCTCCAGTCTCTGTTTGCCAGTAGGTATCAACAATAGGGCAACGCTCTTTACCTATTACACGATGATACCACGTCCATGCCTCTGGATTTATTGGTTCACCAACAGTTCCAAGAACCTTCAATGAACTTAAGTCATGTCTTTTTACCGGCTCATCACCATACCTCATTAAAGCACGTATTGCTGTAGGGGCTGTATAGAAATGAGTTACTTTATGACGTTCAACGATGTCCCAAAAACGATCAACATCGGGATATGTTGGAACCCCTTCAAACATTAAAGAAGTAGCACCATTAGCTAAAGGCCCATATACAATGTAGGAATGACCCGTAATCCAACCAATATCTGCTGTACAATACCATATATCTCCTTCCTGATAATTAAATACAACTTTGTGGGTAAAAGATGTATAAAGTATGTATCCGGCAGTAGTATGTTTAACACCTTTAGGTTTTCCAGTTGTACCACTTGTATATAATATAAATAAAGTATCTTCAGAATCCATTACTTCAGGTTCACATTCTTCACTCATTCCATCGATAAAATCATGATACCAGATATCCTTATTGGTATGAGGCACATCTCTTCCAGAACGCTTTACAACAATAACATGTTCTATGGTTGGAACCTTATCAATAATTTGTACTACATCAACCATTTTAGGATAATATTTGCCAGCTCTTAATGTCTCATCACTGGTAAAAAGAAGCCGAGAATCAGAATCGTCTATTCTATCTTTTACTGCTTCTTTTGAAAAACCACCAAACACAATTGAATGAATAACACCAATCCTAGCACACGCTAACATAATTATAGCAAGTTCAGGAACCATAGGTAACCAAATAGTAACTCTATCACCTTTTTTCAGTCCTAATTTTTTCATACCATTAGCTACTTTGCTTACTTCTTTTAAAAGCTCTTTATATGTAAATTCTCTTACTTGTCCTGGTTCATCTGCTTCCCAAATTAATGCAATTTTGTCACCATTACCCGCTTCAACATGCCTGTCCAAACAATTATAAGCAACATTAAGCTTTCCTCCTACAAACCATTTGCCAGGAAATAAATCATTTTTTTCCCAAACTTTTTGATAAGGTTCAAACCAATTAAGCAGTTTAGCTTGTTCGCCCCAAAAACCTTCCATATCCTCAATAGATTTCTTATAGAGTCTCTTATATTCTTCCATGGACATACCGGTTTTGGTGTAATCTGGATTGAGGTCAACAGGATTAAATATACGATTTTCAGTGAGAATACTTTCCATTCTTTCTTCTTTAGACATTATGTTTTTCACTTTTGAATTTCTTTAATTACTTTTATGACTATTTCAAATTATTATTTATTTGATTTTATTTTAGGTTAATTCTAATTCAAAAAAAATTTGAATGGAATTTAAACATTTTATTTATGGATAATTTACTTTAATAATGAATAGATACAGAATCTAAAGCCTATAAGTACTGTCATTAATAAAATATTAAACCACAAAATAAAACCTTTTAATGTGTGTTTAAAACAACATTTTTATAAATAGCATAAAAATAGTATTGTAAAGAATATTATTTAAAGTTTCAAAAACATTATATTGTTGAACACACATTAAGTAAAAGAATTAGGTTTTTATCAAACATATTAATGATATAACTGTTATTGAGTGTAAAGATTGGTGAATTCATAGCTTGAAGGTTGAAGCTTGGAGAGATAAATGGAAAAATAAAGAAATTAGTGCAGAAGAGGCTATTAAAAAAATTATTCCTGGTAATAGGGTTTTTATTGATTCTGGGTGTTCAGAGCCACAATTATTAACATCTACATTAATAAAACATTCAGAAAAGCTGATTGATACTGAAATTCTTCATTTTTTAACAATTGGACCTGAAAAGTATTTCGAGGATAAAGCAGAAGACCTTTTTCGTCACAATGCATTCTTTATCGGTAAAACTCTTCGTGAGGAAATAAATAAAGGACAAGCAGATTATACTCCAATTTATACCAGTGAGATCCCCTCACTGATTACTACTGGTCGAAAACATATTGATGTAGCTCTTATACAAGTCACTCCTCCAGATCCCTATGGTTTTTGCTCGCTAGGGATAAATATTGATATTGCGAAGCCAATAGCCCAATCCTCCTTTATTACAATCGCTGAAATCAATCCTCAAATGCCTCGTACTTTAGGGAATAGTTTTATTCACATGAAAGAAATCGATTTCTTCGTATATAATGATGTATCTTTGTTAGAATTTCAATTTGATGAACCAGACGATATTGCTAAAAGAATAGGTCAAAATTTGGCAAATTTAGTTGAAAATAAATCAACGATCCATGTAGGATTTGGAGATTTGCCAAACAACTGTTTAAAATATTTATTTGATAAAAAGGACCTAGGGATGCATTCACACTATATTACAGATAACATAATACCCCTTATAGAAGGGGGGATCCTAACATGTCGAAAGAAAAATTACCATCCTGAAAAGATTATCACGAGTTTTGCATTAGGTACTAAAAAATTATATGAATTTGTTCATAACAATCCATATATAGAATTTTTTCCCTCAGATTACGTGTGCAATCCAATAAATATTGGAATGAATAAAAACATGGTTTCAATAAATTCAGCTAGGCAAATTGATCTAACAGGTCAGGTAAATGCTGCTACAGAAGGATATCGTTTTTACTCAGGATTAGGAGAAACAATAGATTTTATGAGGGGTGCGGCATTTTCAAAAGGAGGGAAACCGATTATAATTATCCCTTCGACATCTCGAGATGGCAAAAAATCTAGGATTGTACCCCATTTGGATGAAGGAGCAGGAATAATGTTATCCCGTGGAGATGTTCATTATGTTGTTACAGAATGGGGTGTAGCTTATCTTCATGGTAAAACAATTCGAGAAAGAGTGCTTGAACTGATCTGTGTTGCTCACCCTAACTTTCGACAATCATTATTGGAGGAGGCAAAAAAACTAAATTATATTTATTCAGATCAATTGCTTCCATGTGATGAAAATGGACGTATTTGCTTATATCCTTCTGAATATGAAACAATTTACACTGCCTTTAATAATGAAAAGATCAGAATAAGACCAGTTAAAACCACAGATGAGTCATTACTAAAAGAATTATATTATTCTTTAAATGAGAGAGATAGATATTTAAGATTTTTTGGAATGAGAAAAGAATTTACACATTCAAAAACTCAAGGTGAAGTTAACATTGATTACGATAATATATTTTCGATAGGGGCGTTTATAGGGGAAATCGGTAAAGAAGAAATGGTTGGGAATGCTACCTACTATTTAAATCCAAAATTAAATACCGCAGAATATAGCTTTCTAGTGAGAGAAGATTATCGAGGAAAAGGAGTAGGCTCATTTCTTTACCAACATTTAATTATTATTGCAAAAGAAAAGGGAATTAAAGGATTTTATGGAAATATTCATATTCAAAATAAAAGTACTATCCGTATTATTCGACAGGGAGGATACACAAAAATAACTCCACCTGAAGAAGGTGAAAAAGAACTATTTTATGAAGTATTTTTTGATAAAGAAGATTCATTTGAATAGTTAATCAGCATTTTTATTATTCTTTCTTAATTATAAAATTTGTTAAATAATGAAGTTTAAATTTACTGATTATCATGTTCATACTGCTAAGTGGAGCGCAGATATTGATGAAAATGGTCCTAACTTCGAAGATTATATAAAGATTGCTGAAATCAATCAAATTAACATTTGTTTTCTTGAACACTATGAGTTATATTCCATTGAAAAAGATAAAAATAATCCTTTCTACAATGGGAATATAGATAATTACCTAGAGGAACTTGATGAGTTGAAAGAAACGTATGATTTTATCTTATGTGGACTTGAAGTTGAATATTATAAAGATAGAGAAATTGAACTCTTAGAATTTATGGATGATTATGAAAAAGAATTAGATTTCATTGGAGGTACTGTCCACGAATGGATTGCTGGTTATCCTGTAACAACAAAAGAGAAATTAATTAAATTTCTTGAGAAAAAAAAAATGAAAGATATTATTGATGAATATTTTGAAACAACAAAAATGATGATAAATTCTCAAATTTTCAGAAATATTTGCCATATTGATACCATATTTCGATATATTAATGAAAATGATATAAAACCTGAGGATGATTGTGATATTTCAGAAAACAGAGTGTTAGATTTAGGGCGTCTTTGCATAAAGAATAAAATGCATATTGAATATAATTTATCTGGGAATAAATTCAGTATTGGACGTTCATTTCCGTCAAAGAAGATAACATCTCAGTTATTAAAGGAAGGAGGAAAATTTTTTGTTGGTTCTGATTCGCATTCATTAGATTATTTCGAAAACCAGATTCCTAATGTAAAAAAAGCTTATATATTTATAAATTCGATTTAAATTTATTTTGTGGAAATGATATTATGGAGTTCAAAGTTTTTTCTAATAAGATTAATGAATGGGACAAAAAGATAATTATAAAATATAATGGTATTGGTGGGAAACCAGTTATTTACATTTTAAAGTTTTTATCCTTCTTTGGAAGAGAAACACTATGGATCTTTTTGATCGCTTTTTATTTATTTGTTTGGTATGATCCCTTTTTGCTTGCTAACTTTTCTGCCATTTTTATAACCGGGTTAATATTAATTGTAGCAATTAAACAAATTACTAATAGATCAAGACCATTTGATAAATTAGAAAAGGAGGAACTTAAAGTTCTTGAAAAAGAACCAAGTTCAAAAAGCTTTCCGTCTTGGCATTCTTATAATATAGTTGCATATGGATTATTGATAGGTTTCTTTTTTTTAAAATCACCCATAATAACACTCATACTCCAGATATTAGCAATTATAGTTTCTTTTTCAAGGATTCAGTTAGGTGTTCATTATCCTTCTGATGTAATTTTCGGTTATATAATTGGTGTAGTTGGGTTTTTACTATCAATTTTATTTGTTGCTCCTATGTTTAAAATAATTTTTGAAAATTTAGAAAAACTTGCTCTACATACTATTGAATATCGACAATTTAATTCAATGATTTTTGAAAATGTCTGGTATCTTGTCTTATGGATTATAATTTGTACAGTAATTCTTATATCTGCTACCTATAAACATATTAAAGATAGAATTTTTAAAAAAGAAATGAAAATTTAAAGATCTAATCTCTTTCTTTTACTAAATAAATCTTTTAACTCATTAAGCACAGTTAATCTTGAATTTCCAGAACTACGGGAACTTAAAGAAGGATTTGCGATTTCAAGTGGTTGTCCACTTTGTGCTGCTTGAAATGCACCCGATTCTATTGCACGAAGACGGCTATCCAGATCGTTAAGCTGTGTAGAAATACTCTCAGATAATCGAATAACTGCATTAAGTGTTTCTTCTAATGTTTTTCCAAGTCCCTCTACCTTCTTTACAGTTGGATCTGTAAGAGAATAACCAGCACTCATTAAATTTTTTATATATTTCGCAAATTGAGGTTCATGAGAAATTAGAGAATATATAGAAGTTAAATATATTTCAAGTTCAAAATCATATTTCTTATTTTTAAGGAGTTCACTTATATTATCTTTTAAAAGTTCAATATTAAGGAGTATTTTAGGGTCTGCTTTTAAATCAGGATCATATTTATGAATAAATAATATTACATAAGGAGTTTCTTCTAACATTACTAGTGTTTCAAGTATTTTATCCAGATAATCTAAAGATTCCTCAAATCTTTCTGGATCCTGAATATCTATAACATATATTAATAAATCTAATTGAACAAAATATTGTTCGGGATTGTTTAAATATCTTTCTCGATATTCCTCTTGACCACCAAGATCCCAAATAAATAAAGAAAGAGTAGAAGTACCAAATTTCATCCTAACTACTCCCTTTGTTGGATGAGTGGCAATCATATCACCTATTCCTAGGCGTCCTCCAAATTTTGATAATAGTGACGTTTTACCTGCAGCATCTAGACCAGCAACCAGAACTTTTTGAGCCAGAGGTTCAATTGCTTCTTTTTCTTCTGTAAGACTATTTACAAGTGTGCTTATCGTAATTGTTTTTTTTAATTTATTTTCTAAAGTGGGATATTTGTTTTTTAATTCCTCAATTTTTTCTTTCAAATTTTCTGTTAATTCAAGCGATTCTACAGATTCTTCTAAATTAGTTAAACTCTCAAATGGATCATCTTTATTGAGTTTTAATATTTCTTTAATTTTAGAAATTTCAAATAGGTTTTTTATAATAGTTGCTTCTTCTTTATCTATAAATTTATAGGATTGAATAGGTAATTTTAAAATGTCATTGACGTTTTCTAATTTCTCTATTTTTACAGATTTGGGATCTAAAAATTTAGATATGACCTTTATTATATCTGAACTTTCTGAGGACATAGCAACCAGTGGTTCTTTTAATATTAAAAGGTTAATATCGTTTATATTATTATTTATTAAACTTTTATGATACTAGTTAAAAAGGCTTAGATATAAATTTTCACAACTTAATTTTAAATAGATTAAACTTAAATATTTATTAGAGGATGTATTTTATACTAAAAATGAAAAATTCCAAATTCATTTTTATTAAGTAAAAGTAACTATGCCGTCTCATTTTGAAGATAATGATTTCTTTGAAGATATAGGGGAGGAAGGACCACCCTGTTGCGATAGTCCTAAAATTAGTGAGGAAGATGGATTTTACGTCTGTTTAAATTGTGGTTTTGTTTATTCTAGGATACTTGACGATAGCCCTCGTAGAGCTTTTACTCAAGAAGAAATTCAGAAGAGAAAAAGCAGTGAAAGAGTCTATAGCCCAATAGGGCCTAGAACAATTATTAGAGGATCTAGAGACGCTAGAGGTACTTTACTTAGCCCAAAATACAAATCTAAATTCAATAGATTAGCTAAAATTCATAGATCTTTGACCACTAGTTATGAAAGAAACCTATGGATTGCTTTACCTAATTTACAGCGTTTGCAAAAGAGATTAGGAATTCCAGATGCTGTAGCTGATGATGCACTTAGAATATATACACAAACTGTAAAAAAGAAATTAACTATGGGAAGAAGTATAGATACTTTATTATCAGCCTCAATTTTTGCTGCTTTAAGAGTTCATGGGATACCTAGAACTGCAGAAGAGATAACAAAAATCGCCCAAATTCCAAAAAAGAAAGTAATTAAAAGCTATAGATTAATTCTCATGGAAGTATTACCAAAACTAGGAATGAAAGTGCAACATTTTTCAGCAGACAGATATGTCGACAAATTTAATGAAGAATTAAGACTCTCAATGCAGTGTAGGAATATAGCTGTGAAGTTAATTGAAAAGGCAAGAGATAGTGGATTCAACTCAGCAGGAAAAGACCCTAAAGGAATTGCTGCTGCCGCCATTTATATAGCATCCAAGATATGTAATGAAAATAGAACACAGAAGGAGATTAGTCAACTTGCTAAAGTTACTGAAGTTACACTTCGAATGCGTGTGAAAGATCTGCAAAAGTATGCAAATATAGTGGATTAATTTTAAATATCCTCAATTAACTCCATTTCTTCTTCAAATAAAGGTAAAATTTCTAGCAGTCCCTTAATTTTAGGTAGGTAATTTTCTAGGTTATTTTCCTTAACATCAATGACAAAAAGGATTAACATCATATCATAAGTATCTTCTACTAATTTTTTATTAACGCCCAGAGTATTTAGAAATCGATTAATATTATTCTTGATGATAGAATAAGGTTCTTTTATTTTCAATAAACATAATCCTTGTAAAAGGATAAGGAGTGAACTGGTTCTAAAATCTCTCCTTTTAGAAGCCAGAGTTTCAGCTAATTCATAATATTTAGTAGCAGCATCCTTGAAATTCTGTACTTCTAATAATCCAAAAATCGCTTTATAAAAAATTTTTTTTGTAGCTTTTCGTTTATTAAGAAAGCTTTCTTTCTCTCGTTGAGTTTCTCCTTTTTTTGACTCTATTTTTCCATATCTTTGATCTATTTCAATCGCTTGTGTTTTTGATAGTTCTTTTGTAGTTTTTTCTAGTTCAATAATAGGTTCATCAAGATCTATATGCTTTTCCTCTTCTTCAACCCCTTCACCAAAAATTTCATCTATAAAATTCTTTTCTTCGTCAAATAAAGGAAGAAAATTCATAAAAGATAATGCTTCATTAAATTTGGGTTCATCTTGGAATTTTTTTGATTGAAAAATGTATTCTACTAGTGTTAATGGAAAAGTTTCAATACCTAAACCTGACAAACTCTTTTTAGTTTCCTCTAATAATTGTCTAGCTTCCTTTTCTTTATTTATTTTAAATAATAATAAACTAGTAATTGCTAATGAGACTCCAGCCAGATTATATTTTTTAATTCTGTTTAAATCAAGTATACTATTGTTGTATAGTTCCACTGCTTTATCGAAATCTTTAATTGCTAAATGTTCTAAAGCTCCTTTAAAAAGCCTTGTTTTTCTTGCATTTCTTTCCCTAAGTTCTTTCATTTGATCTAAGCGACGATATTCCCTAGCCTTAGTTTTAATAATTGATCGCATTTCCTCCAAAACTGCTCCCTCTCGGGACTCTTTAGCAATTTCTGAACGAATAGCACTTTTTTCTGCTTCAAGTTTATCAATTATTTTATGGATTTCTTTTTTATATGCTTTATTCTCAATTCTATCATTATATACATGAGCATTAGCTAGATCATCCTCTTCAATATAAATTTCAGCAAATTTCTTGAAGATTTTATCATAATTTATTTTTTGAATTTCTTCTTTTTCTAAATAGGAAGAAGAGACACTATCTGCTTTCTTTAGAAGCTCATTAGCTTTTCTTATTCCTAAAAGATTCTCTTCAGCTTGAAGCAGATTCAGCGCTTCATGTTTAATAATTTTGATATAGACTAAACTAATCTGTTTAGATTCATCATACAACAAATGATTACGATATATTCTGTTAGAATCTTCCGAAATTCTTGCTATTTTTTCAAAATTCTCCAATTTTTCAATTTCTTTCAATTTATTAAGGAATATCGGAAAAACTCTAAGTAAGTATTTTTTCTTTATCTCTATTGATAACTCATTAAAGTTTACGAAAAATTCTTCAAAAAAACTTCCTTCTAATAGAATATCTAAAGACTTTGTTAGAATTTGATCCCTAATATCCTCCTGTCCAATTTTTTTAAGATATCCTGCTTGATCTATTAATTGGTCTGCTGCTTTAAGGTATTTTTCTTGTTTGATTAATTCATTAGCTGCTTCAATTTTAGTTTTATTCATATCTACGATAATATCTATCTCAGCATCAACAAATTCAGTTAAAAAATCTATACCTTTCTTAATATTTTCCTCTAATTCCTTTTTCAATGATGCTTTATAGTTATCCTCAATTTCAGCACTAAGTTTGGATAATTCTTGTTTTAATATCAAAGAGTTTAGCTTATTAATAAGTATAGTTGCTATTGAAAAGTTATTCTTTTCTAAAAAAAGATTAATAAGGGTCTTTAATGATAAATCTAAATCGGTTTTTTTTACCTTATATGAATCCCACATATTTTCAATTTCATCATACGTATATCGCGCAGCGTGAATCTCTTTAACATTAATTTGATGTTTGAAGATATGAATTAAAATATCTGTTAGTTTGGTAGTTAATTCTTTCAACTCATCTGAAAGTGCTTCTCTTTGATATTTATATATTGCAGTATACAATTGTTCTCTTGCTAACTCAAATCTATTAGTTCCTAATAGAAATTGCGCTGCATTACCTATCTTTCCTGTAATTTCCTTTAAAATTTTCTGGGTATCTTGATGAGACAAGCTTTCAAGAATTCTAAATGCATTCTCAACCTTACAAGCTGATATCCAAGAAGTAATTGCTAATGTAAATGCTTCATCAATGATATCCTTGTTTAAGAACTCAATACTAGCCCATTGTCCTGCTCTTTCATATTGTTTTGCAGCGGTTTCGTATTCATTTTTTTTAAACTGTAAATTTCCTTCTCTTATCATTGCCTCAGCATATAATTTCTTAAAATTATCTGCTTTCCTTTTATCTACATTTTCTATAATTCTACTTGCTTCTAAAAATAAATTAATTTTTGAATACAAGTAAGCGGCTTGGTCAATTATAATAAAATATTCCTCTTTATTGTATATTTCTGCAATCAGAGCTGCTTTTCTTACGGCTTGAGCCGCATAATAATAGTTTTTATTATTAAAGTAAATATTTGCCATTTGAATGAATATTGGAAATCTCATCCACGCGTTCTCAATATTTAAGGGAGTTTCCCCATTAATCATTGCTAAACAGAGTGATTGAAGTGCTTGATGAAAATCTTTAGGATTTAAATTTGTAAAGGCTTCCAAACTAGGATAATTAACCCAAACCTTTGTCAATAGTTCATTTACAGATATTGGGAGAATCCCCTTTTGATCATAAAAAATAATTATTGTAGGAATATCGCGTTTGACTGAAAAAATATCCGGTAAGACCATTTCTAGCACTTCATATTCTTCTTTAATTAGCGGATTTAAAAAGTAAATAATTCCATCTACAATTGGAATAATATCATCTAAATCTGCTGATATACTTGTAATTGCATCAATTTCTAAATCACAGGTATCATCCAAGGTTTTAACTTCTTTATACCATTCAAAATATGTTTCTTTATCCTCACCAGGTTCACCAAATGCACTTGAAACATAATAATGAATTGTTTCTGGATCTCCTAGAATCAATACTTTAAAGAAAAACATTGAGTTGGGTTTCTCCACAATTTTGAATTTTGGTCAATTTTAAAAGGTCTTTTCTATTTTTCTCATTAAATTTATTTAACAAATATAACTAATTATTTTCAGAGTTTTTTCTATTTTTAATTTTCTATTAATTTTTTTCTCTTTTTTATTTTATGATCAATTATAAAATCAATAAAGTGTGAATCACATAAAATTAATAGTATAAAATTTATGAAATTATTTTAAAAGTATAGAACTCTTTAAATAATAATCAATTGAGTTTAACGATTTTTATTTTTCATTTATGGTAAGTGGAGTCTAAACATTGAATTACCTTGATAGAAATTATTATATAGTTAAACAAAGAATGATTCAGCAGATGGAGAATTCCATTGCTTTAGGTAGAAAACTTATTGATACAGAATTGGATACAGGACTCCTAAACTTTATAATTAAGCCAATAGTAAAAGCATTCTATGATTATTGGTCAAGAAATGATGTAAGGGAGGGTACACTTAAACAAATTCAAGTCAGTTTAGACTCTGGGAAAGAATTATTAATTAATGGTAATAATGAGCAAAATTTTAACAAGATTGTTGAAGAATCTTTCCCTAAATATCTTGATGCTGATCAAGCATCACGTAATTGTTCACGTTCACATAAGAATTATGAAAAGTTGAAACAAGTAGCAAAAGAAACGTTTATAAATTATTTAAAAGAAGTAGTTAAATTTTTGGAAGTAAGAGAAGATGTGGAAGATTATGGTGATTTATGCCGTGCTGCTTTTACCAAAAAAGAAATAGCTGAACAAAATTTAATGAAACAATTAGAATTCACAGAAAGAGGAATAAAGATAATAGAAGAAGATCCCTCTATTCTTAGGGTTCCTGTGGGTAAGAAGATAGTTGTGAAAACATTAAGAAGAGGCTTTGAGCGTACCAAAGCTGAATTTATAAAATCGTTAAATGAAACATATAATCAAAAATAATTTAACCTATAAAAGACTCTAAAAATTATTCTAGCATGTATTATTGGAGATACTGACGTGGATGTTATCGAGAGAAACTATAAAATCTTAGAAAAAAGAATGATTGAACAAATGGATATTTCTCTTAATTTTGGGAAGTCTCTAATAGATACAGAGTTAGATATTGGTGCTTTAAACATAATTGTGAAACCTATCGTCAAATCTTTTTACAAATCTTGGAGCGACAAGGACGCTCGAGTAGGAACGCTAGAACAAATAAGAGTGACACTTGATACTGCAAAGGAATTAATTATAAATGGGGATGGTTCAAAAGAACAGTTTGATAGAATCATAAGTAGAAAATTTCCAATATACTTAGAAAATGATCAAACGGATAAACAATGTAAGAAGAATCACCGAAACTATAAAAAATTAGAAGAAGTAACAAAAAAATGTTTCATAACTCAAGTTGAAGAGAGTATGTTGTTCTTAAAAGTTGATCAGGATGTTAATAATTATCGTGAATTATCAAGAGCAACTTTTAAAACACAAGAAAAAGCATATCAAGCTCTGAAACGTCAGTTAGATTATAATGAACAGGGAATTTCCATCGTGGAGAGTGATGACTCGATCCTAAAGGTTCCAATGGGTAAAAATATTATATTGACTGTACTTCG
>JAHQWY010000031.1 GCA_029856445.1 Promethearchaeia archaeon | reverse complement strand
CTTTAATATTATTCATTAATCTCTCAACCTCCTACCTGTCAAATCAATAAAAACATCCTCTAATGTATTATTTCTTATTGATATGTCTAACATTTTAACCTCCACAGCATCTATTATTTCATTAATTCGACGTAATCCATCTAAACCGTTCAGAATTATTCTTCTTTTACCAACTGACTTAACCCATTTTACGAAATCTAATTTTTTTAATCTTTCTATAACTATATCTCTATTTACTTGTTCTTTCACCTTAAACTCAATAACATCACCTTTACCTAACTTACCTTTTAACTCTTTTGGAGTTCCTTGAGCAATGATTTTTCCATAATCAATTATTATTAACTCATCTGAAAGATCATCGGCTTCTTCCATATTATGTGTGGTTAAGATAATTGTTGCATTTTTCTTTTGAAAATCTCTAATGAAATCCCAAACAACTCTACGAGATTGAGGATCTAAACCAGCTGTAGGTTCATCAAAAACAACAATCTCAGGATCATGTATTACTGCCATTAAAACGTTCACTCTTCTTTTCATTCCTCCTGAATATGTCTTAACAAGCGAATCAGCTCTATCTAGAAGATTCATTCGTCCTAATAGATCATCAGTTTTTTCTTTATAATCCGCTTTCTTTAATCCATGCATTTTTGCAATTAAATTAATATTTTCTCTTGCTGATAATCTCTCATAGAGAACAATTTCCTGAGGACATACTCCGATTATTTCCTTGATTTTATTCGCATCTTTACGTATATCATTTCCTAGGATTGTAGCTTCTCCACTAGTTGGTGGGAGTATAGTACTTAGCATGGAGATCGTTGTAGTTTTACCTGCACCATTTGGTCCTAAAAATCCGAATAATGTACCCTTTGGGACCTGTAAATCGATACCATCAACAGCATGTATATCTCCAAAATGTTTTTTCAAATTTTTGGTTTCTATAGCTAATTCCATAGGAATTCACAATTTAAATTTTTTATTAGATAAGGTAAGATTTAGTTCAATCAAATAAAAATATTACTCACATTAAATGAGTATTTATAATTTAAGATTAAAGCTGTTCTTTGACCCACCACTAATTTAAAATGAAATATTGTGCTTTTGAATTTTTTCCACTGCCTTTTTGACATTGTTATCAATGATCTGAAGAACTTTTCGATATGTTTCAGTGGAAGTATAGTATGGATCAATAATATCAATATCTTGGGATTCTCCATTAAATTCTTTAAGAGTAAAAGTCTTGTTTCTGATATTTTCAATATGCCCATAATTGGTTATAATATCTATAGAATGAGATTTTTCCATCGTCAATATTAAATCCTGGTGTTCTAATAACGCAGGTGTAATTAATTGAGGTTGAAAATCTGAGTAATTAATATTTTTTAAATTTAAATATTGCCGAGATTCTCTTTGCATATATGAAAACGCATTTATGAATCCGGCACTACAAATATTTAACTCAATTTTATTCTTTTTTGCGTAATATCGAGCTAAATATTCTGCAACTGGAGATCTAGCTGTATTTCCTAGACATATAAAAACAACTCGTTTAATTTTGTTCACGGTGCATCAATAATAAAATAAATTTAGAGTTTAAATAAAACTTATGGATAAATATCTACAAAAGTATTAAATAATAGGTAGCTCTAAAAAATAATATTATCAATATGATTAATAAAAATTAGTCATGAAAAAAGAATCCATAAACCAATGGTTTAGTAGGGTTTTTACTCGAGATATAAATATATCTAAGAAATCGTTTGGTTATTTGTTATTCTCTTTACTGGCTATAATGCTAATAATTGAAGCTCTAATATTTGAATATATTAGAGTTGTTAATGATCTTGAAGCAACTATTGAGCAGATTTACATATTCGTACTCATATTGGCTATTTCTTTTTTATTTTCAGGTATGTTAGTTGATCTCATAAAAAATCGAACACAATATTATAATTTAATGCTTCTTATTGCTGTTTTTGGGCTTCTATTAAGTGCAATTCCTGAAAATTTGTTCTATTATTTCGGTATGGTATTAGTCTTACTAACAACCCCTCAATTAATAATTGTGTGGTTTACAATATTAGTCCATGAAACAAATATTTTAAATCGTGGTAGAATCACTACTTATGTATTTGTTCCTTCATTTAATTTAGGATTTATATCTCTAATCTTCATTGAATTTGATATTTTATATTTAGGTTTAGGAATTTTAGAATTTTTTATATTTCTAATTATTTTTTGGTATTCTAGAAGTTATAAATATAGAGAAACAGAGGAACGATTGCAATCTGAGAAAAAATATTTGAAAATAATTTTCGAAAAGCATTTCTTTCGATATTCTTCTAGTTTTACTATGTTAAGTATTACTTTAGGTGGTCTTATAGAAAGATATACCCTTAATGTAGATATACTTCTATTTGCAATTATCTCTTCTTTTTATCTAATTGTTGCTGGTTGTTTTTTTGACAATATAGGGCGCAAAATATCAATCGTACTGGGGATTTTAGTTGTTTCATTTTTTCTGATATCTTATGGCTCATTTATTAATGAACCTGAAGTCTTAGGTATGCCGATAAAAGTGGTGCTCTCAATTCATTACGCATTTTCATTAGGGCCTCTTTTACTCGCTATTTTCACAATTGCGGGAGATTTTTCAACAGAAAGGGGTAATTTGAAGTTCAGAGGACGAATAAATGGTATTTTTATGTTACTTTTTTTTCTTGGGACTATAGGTGGATTTATGTTAAGTTATTGGATAAATGCTGTTATACCTAACTTTGCAAATCTTCTAAACAGTTATATTTTAGTCATTCTCTTAGTATGGATGATGGGAATGAAGGAATTCTTAGCGTCAAAAGAAAAAAAGTGGGCAGAAACGTTAAGTAATCTCCTCGTGTTTAGTAAGACAGGAATATGCCTATATGAATATGATTTTGAAAAAAAAGGGAAAACAAAAGATAAAGAAGGAACAGTTCAATTCGACCGAGATCTCGTATCAGGCGTTCTCTCAGGAGTTATCACAATAATTTCTGAAATTACTAATAGTAAAAAAGAACTAAGAAAAATCGATAAAGAAGGTGTTTTTCTGTTATTCGGCTATGGAAGGTATCATATTGTTGCTTTAATCGCAACTATGGAATTACCTGTATTGTTTAAAAAGCTAGATGAATTCTCAAGGGAATTTGAAAACAAATTTTCAAAAGATCTTAGATCATTTGCGGGAAATGTCGCCCGATTTTTTCCAACAAAGAGCCTTATTAAAAAGTATTTTAAACAAAAAGATGAAGTAGGTTCTGATTAATTGGGAGTTTCATTATTAATTTCAATAATTCTTTCAAGAGTTTTTCTTACTCCGTCTTCGATTCTTTTAAGGATTTTATTATATTCCTCTTCTTCAAGATGAAATGGATCAAAAATCTCAAGATTTTCCTTTTCTCCAGCAAAATCTAACAATAAAAAGAGCTTTTCATTAAGATTTTTCACAGTTTTAAATTTCCTTTTTAATTTATTAATATGATGACGTTGTTCAAATCCTAAAATGAGATCTTGTTTTTCTATAAGCTCTTCATCAATTCTTTTTGTCTTGAAATCACTTATATCGATACCTTTAGATTTTAAATAATTAACAGTACCTGGTTGAGCCGTTTTGTAATAATGATAGATACCTGCTGAATCAAATTCCACGTCCTTTAGTTCTTCCTTAAATTTTGTATTTTTTAAATAATTGGAGAAAGCTAGTGCAAAAGGGCTTCGACAGGTATTACCGGCACAAATATAGAGTACACGTTTTATTTTTTTCATTATCCTTAATAATCAACTTTTTTTAGTAGTTTTAAATATCTTTAGTTTTTATGAGTATGTCATTTAAATATAACAAAAATTTATAAAATTTTGAATTTTAAAAGAAACCCACTGCCATAGAATTATTTAAGTAATTGAATAATAAATTGTTTTTATGCAAAAAAATTAGTAAAATTAGTATATGACTTATTCCTGATTTTCATTGCAGAATTTGGTTTTATTACTTCCAATAGCAATAAAATTTTAATTTAATCATTTGTAATAAAAAATAACTTCTAATTAAATTTCAGAATAAATTTAACTTTCCATTGAAACTTAAAACGGATTTCTTAATTATAGGAAGTGGTATTTCTGGACTTTCTCTGGCAATTTATTTATCTAAATTAGCTCCCGATGAAAAAATTCTTTTAATTACTAAAGAAAGTCTACATGAGAGTAGTACTTATCATGCTCAGGGTGGTATTGCCTGTGTTTGGAATAACGATGATAATTTCGATAAACATATACAAGACACTTTAGTAGCAGGAGATGGTTTATGTGATGAAAAAGTTGTAAAGAAAATTATTACTCAAGCTCCAGAAAGGATAATTGACTTAATTGATTTGGGAGTAGAATTTACGCGTAATGCGAATGGGGAATATGACCTTAGTAAGGAAGGAGGGCATACAGTTAGAAGAGTTCTACACGTAAACGATCAAACAGGACAATCTATTGAGAATACTCTTATAAGTAATGTTAAAAAATTGTCTAATGTTGAGATAAAAGAAAATTGGTGTGCTGTAAATTTATTTGCTAAGAATTTTAGATGCTATGGTGTTTATGTTTTAAATCAAGAAAGTGAGGAAATTCATAATATAGCTGCAAAAGCAACAATATTAGCAACAGGTGGAGCTGGTAAGATTTATCTCTACACAACAAATCCAGATATTGCTTCTGGAGATGGTATTGCAATGGCCTACCGTGCTGGAGCAACAATAGCCAATATGGAATTCTATCAATTTCATCCTACTTGTCTATACCATCCTTATGCCAAGTCATTTCTAATCACTGAAGCCATGAGAGGAGAAGGTGCTATCTTAAAAGATATTCGAGGAAATGAATTTATGGAAAAATATCATCCACAAAAAGAACTTGCTCCACGTGATGTAGTTTCAAGAGCAATTGATGCTGAATTGAAAAGATCTGGGGATGATTATGTTTATTTAGATATAGCTACACAAAGAGATTCAAATTTTATTAGAAATCATTTTCCTGGAATTTATAATACTTGCTTGGATTTCAATATAGACATTACAAAACAACCAATTCCAGTCGTTCCTGCGGCCCATTATTGCTGTGGTGGTGTCAAAACAGAAATAAATGGATCAACAGAAGTAAAAAATTTATATATCATCGGAGAATCGGCTTGTACAGGTTTACATGGAGCTAATAGGTTGGCTAGTAATTCATTACTCGAAGGACTAGTTACTGCTCATGAATGCGCTAATACCTTAGCAAAAGAAATCCATGGTTTAAAAATTAAGGAATTTCCAGAATGGGAACCCGGAAATGCAGTACCATCTACAGAAGCAGTTGTGCTTAGTCAGAATTGGGATGAAATAAGAAGATTTATGTGGAATTATGTTGGTATTGTTAGAACAGATAAGCGTTTACAGAGAGCGAAAAAAAGAATCAACTTACTTCTTGATGAAATTGATCAATACTATTGGGATTTTAAAATAGAAAAAAATCTTGTAGAATTAAGAAATTTAGCAACAGTTGCGAAAATTATTATTGTAAGTGCAATTTCAAGGAAAGAAAGCAGGGGGATCCATTATAATTTGGATTATCCAAATAAATCTGAAATGAGTAGACCGACTACTCTCAGAAGACCTTGGTAATCAAATAATAAAAATCTACTTTTCATAAGCCATGGGATTTTTATCCATGCATGGAACACCATATTGACAAAACGCACAACCAACGGGTGGTTTTTGTTCTCTTACTTCTCCTCGAACACGTCGCCAATGAGGTTTGAGAATTGAGCCAAGAAGAGCATTCATTTCTGCTTCTACTTTTCTACCATAAGTCCAACACTTTAATTTATCGTGCCCATTTTCTGAGATTGCCTTAGCAGGGCATTTTTCTTCACATTTTCTACATGTACCTTTAGCATAATATAAACAATTACTATAAGGATCATTACTTTTACGAGGAGTTACTTCAAGAGGAGCATTAGTAATCACTGAACATAACCTAATATTACATCCTAGTTCTGATATGAATCCTTCGTGTAAGCTAAATGTTCCTAGTCCAGCAGCAAAAGCTATATGTCTCTCTGACCAAGTTGATAAAAATCCAGAGTAAATATCAAAAGCTTCGCTAAGCATCCCTGCTGTTGCCAAAAAATCCTTTTGTTGAAAAAACCTAATAACTTGTTTCATAACATCTATTTTAAAAGCATTGGCATAATTTCTACCTATACAATATATTTCAGCAGGCATAACTTTTGCTTTCATACTTTCTTCGCGAATTTCAGAAGTAAATGGGCAAACAATAGAAATTATTCTTAGTTTAGAAGGTAAATTAGTCTCTTCTGGTAATCTACTAGCTAACCACATCTCAGCAGGTGTCATGTGTCGAGGAGCAGCTACTTCTTTAAATTTGTCAAAAACAGGATCGTCACCTTTAGAAATTCCTATAATTGGATTTGAAAAAATTCTTCCTCCACCATAACTTTCGGGTAATCGATTAAGCTGACTGTTAGCAAATAAATTCTCTAAAAAGATTAACAATAATTTCTTCAATTTATAATTCCAATATCCTAATTTGTGTTGATTTATTGAGATTAATTAAAAATAGAATAAATTTTTATTTAATAATGAACAGTCTAAATTTAAATTATTTTTTGGGATGAATTTTACCATTGAGTATTGGAAAAAGTATTAGAATAGAAAGGTTTATTGATCGGAAAACTAAAAGAACGATTATAATACCAATGGACCATGGATTGACTCTTGGTACAATTAAAGGATTAGAAGATATTGCTGAAATGGTCGATAAAGTAGCATTAGGTGGAGCAAATGCTGTTTTAATGCATTCAGGTATGGTAGGTGCGGGGCATAGACAATATGGAAAGGACATAGGTTTAATAATCCACTTGTCAGCCGCAACTGATTTAGCACCTGATCCAAATAGGAAGGTATTAGTATGTTCAGTAGAAAGAGCTTTAAAATTAGGTGCTGATGGAGTATCGATTCATATTAATATAGGTGCAGATGAAGAACCTGAAATGCTACAAGATGCTAGTAAAGCTGTTGAGGCATCAAGGAAATGGGGAGTTCCTTTAATAGCGATGATGTACCCAAGAGGGAAAAAAATCCAAGATGAAAATGATCCTGAAGTAGTAAACATTGCAGTAAGAGCAGGAGTAGAATTAGGAGCTGATATTGTTAAAACAAACTATACAGGTGATATTGATTCGTTTAAGTATATTGTTGAAGGGGTAAAACATACTCCAGTTATTATCGCTGGAGGCCCAAAAATGGATACCATACCAGATGTATTACAAATGGTTTATGACTCCTTACAAGCAGGGGGATCAGGAGTAGCCTTTGGAAGAAATGTGTTCCAATCAGAAGATCCTACAAAAACTGTAAGTGCTATTTCAAAAATTGTTCATAATAATTATACAGTAGAAGAAGTGTTAAAAGAATACAAGTTTGACTAAAATAAACATTACTTATCTACAATGAAACCGAAAAATATTTATCATCTTTTACTCAAGGAAATTGAAAATCAAGGAGAAGCATCTTCAGATATTATAAAGGAGTTTCGAACAATAATTTCCTTTGAGAATATTTCAAAACGAGAGAAATTTATTTCAAAATATAAACATATAAACGTCTTAAGTAAGATAGATTTTATCCCTTCCCTAATCACCGTTTTAGACACTCAACAAATTTTAAAATTTGAAGGAGAGGAGCTAATAAAAAGAATCGAAGAGGATCAAAAATTATTCCTTTCTCTTATAGAAGTAAATAATATCTTAGATTTGAATAAAGGTAAAAAATCTCAAATTTCACACACGGGGAAAAATGTAAAAATTGGGATTGTTGATAATGGAATAAACAGTAATTTCTTATCAATAGCTAATGTTTCAAGATACTATAACAATAAAGAGGAACTGAAAAAAGAACTAGGAAATCAAATTACCCATGGAACTATAATGGCTGGTATTATCGGAAACCAATTTAATGATCTTAAAAATAATCCCATTGGAATTGCTCCAGATGCAAATCTAATTGATTTTGATATTTCCAATACAAAAGAAGAATATTATTTTTCAAGTGTCTTACAGGTTTTTGATAGTATAATCAAAGAGAATATTTTAGTTGATGTATTATTAATATCTTTGATATCGAATCATCCTTCTGATGGCATGGATATCTTATCATATGCCTGTGACATGATGGTTGACAAAGGAATTATTATTGTGTGCCCTGCCGGTAATTTTGGTCCAAAAGCAACATCAGTTGGGAGTCCTGGAGCCGCTAAGAAAGTAATTTCTTTTGGATCTCTAACAAAAAATCTTACAATTACACCATTTAGTGGAAGAGGTCCTACTATTGACAATAGAATAAAACCAGATTTCTGTTTACCTGGTTCAAGAATACAGTTTCCTTTAACAGATGAATTAAAGGTGTCAGTCACAGGTACTAGCGTTGCTGCTGCAATTGGAGCTGGTTTAGTTGCTTTAATAAAGGAATTTAAACCAAAGGAGTCTTATAATGAAATTTTTGAATTGCTAAAAATGTCTAGTAGGAATTTAGAATTAGACAATTTTTCTCAAGGATATGGGATGCCAAATATAATTGCTCTATTTGAAGACCTAAAGTTAATTCATGAAAAAATAGTTCCCTATAAATACCTGATTAAAAATTCAATGAGAATTGCTGTTGAATTTATTGTTATTTTAATAGTACTCTTTTATGTAATTTATTTCTTTAGAGTTACATGATATGTTTAAGAAATTCTAAGAAAATAATTAATTTTGCATTCCATTTTTAGTTTTTATAATTCAAAATTATTCCTTTAATAATTCAAATGTTAAAAATTTAATATCTAACTAGTTTAATTTTAAATAGCATTATGAATCAAATTGAACAAGTTCATATAATTGTAGATCATAGAGAAAATAAACTTAAAGTTGTTTTAGATAAGAAAAAAGAAAAAATATCTTATGAATCAAAACAATTAGATATTGCTGATATTGTTATTTCTAAAGATGTGGCAATAGAAAGGAAAGAAGGATTCGATTTTGTTACCTCAATAATGGATAATAGATTATTCGAGCAATTACTACGCTTAAAAGATACATATGAATATCCAATTCTCATTCTAGAAGGCTTAAACAATGAAGTTTTTGAGAATACTGGCATGAATATCTCATCAATATATGGTGCGCTTGCTTTTATTTCATATAAATTAGGGATTTCAGTGATTCCAACTCGAAATATAGAAGATACAGCTATAGTGGTTGAAAGGATTGCTTATAGAGAACAAATAAAAGATAGTTCACCTATATTTTCAAGAAAGGCCCCAAAACA
Source organism: Promethearchaeia archaeon (assembly GCA_029856445.1). Taxonomy (GTDB): domain Archaea; phylum Asgardarchaeota; class Lokiarchaeia; order Sigyniarchaeales; family SOKP01; genus Loki-b32. The sequence continues at coordinate 8,984 of JAHQWY010000031.1, read as the reverse complement.
GATGTCTAAAAAGGAAAGAAGATCTTTTATTATCGAGGGGTTGGTTGACATAGGTCCCAAAAAAGCTAATGCTTTAATTGAAAAATTTAAGAATCCCTATCAAGTTTTCAAGGCAATAAAACGCACAGAGATTTTATATACAAAAACAGGAAATCCTAAAGGAATTAGTGGTCCTCTTGAGGAGCTTACGGGTTTTGGTTGGAAATTTGTTGAAAAAAACCAAAGACTTCTTTTTGGAAAAAAGAAAAAAGATCCCCAAAAAAAAATTAACGAACTATATTAATCTTAGTATTAAACCTTAAAGGTAAACTAAGTATTTAAATAAGAAGTTTTAAATATTCCATATTCCTTAATCAATGTAATTTAATTGATGCTTTATAATAATATGGTCTTTTTATGGTACAAGTCATAAACCAGATGTACGTAAAGGAACAAGCTTCTATGATTGAAAGGATTAGAGAGAATTTCCTCAACCTCAAACCTACTGCCAGAGAAAGATCGAGATCAATACAAACTTAAAGAATTTGAAGCACCCAGTGATAAGCATATGGAAAGACTTAAGGGGCTTATCGAATCCTGGGGAATAAAGGCACAGATTGGTGGGTAGTTACTATACCTTTATTATAAATGTGTTAAAAATAATGAACTATATTTTTGTTACTTCGATTTGTATTGAAATTCTTAATCTAAAAGATTTTACATAAAGAAATTTTTGAATATTTATATCATGATTATTTATCTCCCATTAATTGCAATCTTTTTCTCGAGTATGGTATATGGTATTATTGGTTTTGGAGATGCTTTAGTGCTGATTCCTATTATAACACCAATAATTGGGATTAGAAATGCAGTGATATTAGTCAATCTGTGGGGGACTTTTCCTGCTTTACTAAATTTTATTAAATATCGAGAATATTTAGATAGAGCTTACTTTTATAGATTCTTGTCATTAGGAATACCTGCTACTATTTTCGCAACGTTTTTAGTTATAAACATTCGATTGGAATTGATTGAATTAATTTTTGGAATATTTGTTTTGATATATTCTTCTCTAAAACTAATTCAATATCTTAAGAATCGCTCCAATTCAAAATTCATTAGTCTTATGGATATTATAGAAGTTGAAAAAGAAAAGAACCTAAGCTCGTCATCACCAATTATCATCTTCGGGGGTTTTTCCTACGGGTTGTTAACAGGGTTAATTTCCGCTGCCGGTCCTATTAATGTTGCATTGTTAGAAAAAACGGGTCATTATAGGGAGTATTTTATTGAAAATTTTGCTGCAATCGGAACTTTGCTATCTATTTCAAGAATCCCTTTTTATTTTATTAAAGATGGTGTATTCCCTTATGATTTATTATTTCTGTTCTTTTTAGCTTTCCCTATTATATTCCTTGGGACGAAAATTGGCCATCAGATAACCCCTCGAATACCTGTAAAGAAATTTCAAATTTTAATATTTTGTTTTCTTCTAGGAGTTAGTTTAAAATCAATTATTACATCATTTATTAGTCTAATTCTTACCTAAAAAAAAAAAAGATTATAATAATCCAATATATCGCTGAATTTGTCCTTGTATTAAAAGGAGCTGAATATTTCTTGCACCTCCAATAACTTCTTCTATTTTACTTACATCACATAACTCATCCACAGGAGTATTATCAGTTACTGAAACTCCTCCCATATGCTGCTGAACTTCGTAGCATATTTCATGAGTTAATTTTGCTACATAATACTTTCCTTGAGATGAGATTGCCGCAACCCACTTACCAGCTTCTTTAGAAGGTTCATCAGCAAATAAAATTTTATCATCATACACAGTTGCCGCTTGTAGTGCTAATGCGGTTGCCGCATTAGATTTCGTTAATAGATCTGCCAGTCCATAGCCAACCCCTTGATATCTAACCACAGGTTTACCAAATTGTTTTCTTAAATTGGTATAAATAATACCATAAATTATTCCAGCCCAACAGATCCCAATACCACTTCCCATGATTGAAAGTCTCTCCGGTACTAATCCTTCAAAAAGCCTTCTGTATCCCAGTCCATCATCAGCAAGTATATAGTCCTTAGGGACTTTAACATTATCTAAAATAGTATGTGCTATGTGAACTCGTGGCACAGAATTAATTTTTAATCGCTCTGTTCTTATACCAAATTCTCGGGCAATTATTGCTTGTACCATTGTGTCTCTTGGATTCCCCTCATCATAGACTCCATAACAACAGAAATAGTCTGCTTTTGGACCATTGGTAGTATAGACTTTTTCACCATTATAAATAACGCCATCATCAATTTTAGTGCATTTTGTTGTCAAATTAACAGCATCAGAACCTCTCTCTGGTTCAGTAATTCCAATACAACCTATTTTGTTCCCCGACAATATGTCATCCTGGACTTTACGTGGAACATCAGATTCTCCCCCATGTTCATAATAATGAAAAGTAGGATTAGCACATAATATCCCACTTGCTACGCGTGCCAATTCTAATTGTGGATCTAGCATCGAAATATGGGCACCTAATAGTATTTCTTTTTTCATTCCAACAGGTTTAAAGTCTTTCCAAGGATTAATACGTTGTATGTACCCGTATTTTCCCAGTTCTGGAAGTAAACCGTATACGTCTTTAGAACGATCGATTCTGGGATTTAAATCAATACAAAATTCTTGAAGTTTATCGCAATATTCTCGTTCTTCCATGGTTAGCATAGGATAAACATTGTCATTGAAAATTTTAAATACATTTTCTAATGACATTTTTTCAAGAATTTCATCATTAATAATTTTCTCTTGAAACATTTTCTTGCCAAATATTCTTATCTGATTATTAAATTTGAAACATATAACATTAATTAGGTTATATTTTTTATCTAAATTAAAGTTTTAACATGGAAATTGTATAAATGGGAACATGTTCCTACATTTGAATTAGATAATATTAAAATATTAGCCTAAGAATTTATTCCTATTAAATAGCCGCAAGAATTCTTTGATCTATAAATTTGAAAATTCTTAAATTATAGTAATAAGATAAAGATAAAAAATAGAATTTATTTATTTGTGATTACAGTTTCGATGATTTTACCATCTCGCATTTTAAGCATTCGTTCGGCGAGATTGCCAACCTGTGGGTCATGTGTAACCATTAAGATCGTTTGATTAAGTTCTAAATTGAGTTCTCTTAATAAATTTACTATTTCCGTACCCATTTTTGTATCGAGTTCACCTGTAGGCTCATCAGCAATTAAGATAGAAGGTTCATTAGATAATGCACGGGCAATAGCAACTCTTTGTTGTTCTCCACCTGAAAGTTCAGAAGGTAAATGATCTTTCTTGTCGCTTAATCCTACAAGATCAAGAAATTTATTAACATTTTTTTCTATTACTTGCTTAGTTCTCCCTGCAAATATCATTGGAAGTTCCACGTTTTCAAAAGCTGTTAGAACTGGTACTAAATTATAAAACTGAAAGATGAATCCGATTTCTTTAAGCCTTAAATTTGTTCGTTGTTTGTCATCCATATGTGCAATATTTGTTCGGTTAATATAAACTGCACCATCTGTGGGATTATCAAGTGCTCCAATCATGTTAAGAAGTGTGGTTTTTCCTGAACCTGATGGACCCATAACAGATACGAATTCCCCTGTCTTAATATCTATAGTAACACCATTTAAAGCCCTGATTTCAATACCCTCAGTAATATTATAGATTTTTGTCAGATCAAATGTTTCGATCATAGCATCAGGATCTAGTTCATAATCCTTCACTTCATAATATGCTATATCCTGTTCCTTTCTTTTCTTTGATATTCTCATCTCTTATACCTCCATTACATTATTCATAGATGTCGTCAATTGATTTTCCACCTTTTTTTTCTCCTGTAAATTCTCCATCAGTAAGAGTGATAATCCTATCTGCTATTTCTGCTATTCTTATATTATGAGTAACCATTAAGATTGACTCTCCAGAGTTCTTTAAATCAAGAAAAATCTTCATAATATTTGTAGTCGTTTCTGTATCAAGTTCCCCTGTTGGTTCATCAGCAAGAATTATAAGAGGCTCATTAACTAGAGCTCTAGCTATTGTGACTCTTTGTTGTTCTCCTCCACTCATCTGTGTGGGTAGATGTTCCATTCGTTCATCCAATCCAATTCTTTTTAAAAGGCTTTTTACTCTATCTTCTCTCACTTTCAGATCTTTTTTATCAATTACCATTGGTAACTCGACATTCTCATAAGCTGTTAGAATGGGAAAGAGATTATAGAATTGGAAAATTAAACCAATTTTTCTTAATCGCATTTTTTTGTGTTGTTTATTGGTCATTTTCATTATATCGAGGCCCATTCCCTTGGCATCAACATTATATATGATGTTCCCTGAATCTGGAAAATCGAGAGCGCCTAAACAATTTATCAAAGTTGTTTTTCCTGAACCAGAAGGACCCACAATTGCAATGAATTCACCTTTTCTAATGGTAAGATTAACTTTGTTTAGAGCTGTAATTGTAGTATTTCCAACAGTGTAAGTTTTGACAAGATCTTTTACGGTAAGAACTATGTTAGGATCTATTCTTATTGCCGTTGCTGTTGCTTTTCGTTGTTTATTCATCCACACTTTTTTCTTTTTAGTTGACATTTTTTTTACACCTTTTTAATTTATAATATTAAAAGATTTATCTAGTTCTCACCGCATCTATTATATTTAGGTTAGCTGCCCATTTTGCTGGATATCGTGAGCTCAAAATTACTGTTATTAATACGGTTGATATCAAAAGAATAATAGTTAACCATGGAATCGTCCAAGTAACTGTGAGGAATCCCCCTGCAGGCATTGTTTCCACCATTAAAGTGCCTTGAACTATCCCTGCTAATATCCCCGTAATGACACCTAAAAGAGCTAGAATCAATGTTTCTCCTGATATTGAACGTATTACTCCCTTTTTGCTTAATCCTATTGATCTAAGCATTCCTATTTCTCTTCTACGTGCCATAGTTGTAAGTAGACTGTGCAAAGTCAACCCAATCATAGCTATTACAATAGATAAGATGAGCAATCCATTTGTAATGAAAGTAATTAAATTTATCATCGTTCTGAAAATAGAGCTTGCAAATGATTTTGTAAAAGCAAATATTATAAGATACCCCCTATCTTCTATATAGGTGATTATTTCTTCTAAGACATCTTCATCATGCCATCCCTTTTCAACCCAGGTAAACCAATCGTACACATTAGTTCTAATATCAAGAGTAAAAGTCTTGAGATCTATTATTGACCAATAATTCCCAGCAATGATAAGATCTTGTAATATTAGGTTTTTAAGTGTTTCAATATTTTCCGGGTGATCACTATGAACCAACACTGAAGTAACCATATCATTAGTGTAGTTAAAACCTCTGTAGTCAGGATATATAACGTTTCTCGCATTTTCATAACTTATATAAACTGAATTACCACTAATATCAGCACCAGTTTCAAAACCTGCATACCAATTATATCTTTCTGTATTATACAAGGTAGGTGCTTTGATAATTCCAATAATTTCAAATTTGGGCCATGTTGCAGGAATGGTTTGATAAACTGATTGAGCTACATCAAATCTTAGACTATCTATAGTTAAATTGTAATTGCTATTAAACGTAGAATTATTACCTGTTATTCTTAATTTAAGCAAATTAGTCATTGAATCAATATAATAGTGGTTTAAATCAAAGCTAAAAGTGTTATTTTCCTCTACAGTATTATTAATAGAACCGAGGTTTTCATAGGAATTAGTATAAATATTGAATGCTTCCAATTCAAGGTTATCCACCGTAGAATTTAACGAAGTTTCAATTGTAACATTGATAGCTTTATAGGCGTGAGGTGTCAGTAAACTAGTTGTAATATTGATTGAAAGCAACTCCTGATCACTTACAAATGAGAGATATACATCATCTGAAGAACTTAAATTCACCGTACTACCTGATATTGAAGTAGCCACATCAGGTAGAGCTGTTGTATTGTATGGCAAAATTCCAGCATAAAATGTGTTTAATGTTGATTGATGTGGAAAAATTGTTATATTATCACCAATTCCTAATGAGGTCTGCATAATGAACATTTCATCAACGACACAAAAATTACCCAATCTGTTTAGAAGTTCTTCCATTGAATCAGCAGGATATTTTTGGCTTATGAGACTATTATTTCCGAAATATGAGTCAGATTTTAATTTTCCACTAGAATTTGTATGAATACCAACAACAGCAGTTTGGAAAGGGAATCCTGTTCCATTTACGAGTGTATAATAGTCCATTCTTGTTGTATAATATTCAATTCCGCTGATGCCATTCAGAATTGATTCAACGGTAGAAAAATTAAACCAATTCGGCTGAACTATATCTAACATAGGGTTACCAGTTTGAGTTAGTTGTCTGAAAACCATATCAGTCCCTCCACCAGGCAAGTTTTTATTTGCAATTTGTTCGTATGTTTCCCAAGAAATAAACGTATTATAGGTTACCCCTTCACCTAGAAAATCCATGATATCTAGAGATGAAAATCCTTGAATAGATCTAACAATAGCGATTACAGTCATATTTTCTATAATTATATCTTCTTGTGCATTATAATCATTTCCATCAAGTAATGCTGTTAGATTTGCATAAGTTATACCGAGGGAAAATTTAACGGAAATATTTTCACCAACTTTAACATTATATTCATCAGCAATATCTTCACCTATTATGATATTATTTCCCATTTCTATTTCATCCATCATTTCACCAAGACTCATAGATGAAGGTGAGATTATTACGGTTTTAGTCATATGATCTCTAACTTTTTCGGTATCTAGTATATTCATGATTATAGTCTCGTTGAATTGATTATCAAGCAAACTATGACCAACCCAATCACTCCCTATTTGAAATTGTGCATTTTGATGACTTACACCCATTACATCCTCTACTCCTGTTAGGTTGATAAGCCCATCTTCGAAAGATCGAGGAGTATTAAATGTAATTACTCTAATATCCGCCCCCATAAAGTCGTTAACAGTTGTATTTACACCAGCTCTAATAGAATCCATCATCACACTCATCCCTATAAGAAAACTTGTTGTTATTGCAATCATAGCGAAAGTAAGTGTCGTCCTTCTTCGATGTCGTAATATATTCTTTTCAGTTAATAACTTCGTTTTTCTAAGGTAAGGATAAAATAAGAATACAAACGCCTTATTGATAGGTTTAATACTTAGTGCCAATATCCAAATAATCCCAAATAAGATTAATAAAGGTGCAAACATTGACAAGATCATTCCTTGAGGGGGCCCCGGAGTAGCTTGAACTTCGGTTGCACTTTCAGAACCGGAAAATGTGAGCCATAGCCCAAATACAATAAGGAATCCTCCTATAAAAAAGAAGATAAGTCTTCTCCAGAAATGTATTTTCAATCTTTTGGATTTTTCTTCGAGAGGACTTAGATTTTCAATAATAGGCTTACGACTTGCTTTCCAGCTAGGGTAAAGCGATGCGATAATACAAGATATTAATCCTATTACAAATGTAATGATTAAAGTTGTTGGAAGTAAGACTATTGAAAACCCTGAAATCGAGAATCCTCCCATTTGAGCAGCAATGCTTTGGATTGTCTGTAATGTTACTGAAAAGATTACATATGATATAAAGTAGGAGCATATTGTCCCTATCGTTGCTCCAATTACACCCATTACTATACCTTGTGTTAAGAACATCCTAAATGTTTCAGATTTAGATGCTCCTATTGCTTGGAACATACCGGTTTCATACTCTTGTTCTTTTTTAATAATATTAAAGACATTCATCATTAATATAATTGAAAGGACTAATGCAATGATCCCAAACATCATAAACATAGTACGCATCGAAGCCATTGTAGTTTCAATCATCTCTAAACTGTCTGATTTTAAATCATTAACCCTCCAATCTTTACCATCATTAAGAGCTTCTAATTTACTCTCAATTTTTCCAGCAACATAAGAAACACTGTATATATCATCAACGCCAACAACGCACAGATTATACTCCCCTGTATGATCTTCTGTGCCATCTACAAGGTCGTGCGTGTTATTAATATTAGCGAATATCCCCGGACCTTCTTCAAACATTGAAGAAGCTGATGGATTTTCTGGATCGAAATCACGCGCTTCACCAATATCCCGTATAATTGCAACAACGGTATACTCGAGCCATGTTCCGGTATTTAGCGGATTGTATCCTAGTGCTGTGCCATTAACTGGAAAAACCCAGACGCTATCACCTGCCCTAAAATTTTTTCCTAATTCGATTTTTAATGATTCTGAAATAACCAAAACTTTGTCATTATTAATAGGATCAACATATTCAAGAAGTTCTTCAACTGTGTCTCCATCAACACCATCTATTGAATCTAATATATATGGTTCTCCACCTAATTTTCTTTCATCTGGATCGAGAATATCAATACCATTTACTCCTGTTCTAGTACTGTTATCTACTTGGTTTCCACTATCAGTAGCACTAACATGAACTTCAAATCCAGAAATTCTATAAGCTACGTGATCAACATGTTTTATACTTTCGATCTCGCTGTTAATCTCATTAGGATCAAACCAACCGTTAGTGGTATTTGCAGATCTAACAAGAATATCGGCTGTACCCATTTGTTTATCTATTGTATCTAGGAACATCTTATTAAATGAGTCAGAAACAATCATTACGCCTCCAAACAAAGCTACACTAATTATAAGGGTAATTGTTGTCAGAATATAACGAGCCTTACGTCGTTTCATATTACGTAACGCGATTTTTAGTATTACGCCCATGTTCTTATTTACTCTTTTTTGTTTTTTTGTTTTAGATTTTTTCTGCAATTTTGAGGGATTAATCCTCAACCTGCAATTTATACAAATGTCATCAAATAAATTGTATTTAAATATTAGTTTAATTTAAATCAAAAAATTCGATAATATAATATCATTTATTAT
>JAHQWY010000278.1 GCA_029856445.1 Promethearchaeia archaeon | reverse complement strand
CAGAATCAGAGATTTTCAGTCCAATTTGCACGGTATTGCCCAATTCTAAAGGATCCGTGATTTCCGTCAAATCAGAATAAGTAGGTGGTGTATTATCAGTTACAACTTGGATTGAATCGCTTACGCGACTTTGGAAATTAAGATTATCTTCCATATATATAGTATATGGGTAATTTCCCGTAGTAGAAGGCGTCCAAGAATCATATTGCCAGGTATGCCCTCCAATATTAGTCATTGAGTGATTTGCTCCCTCAAATTCAATTAGCACTTGTTTAGTTCCAGAGGGGTCAGTTACATCAATTGAAATTGTCTCTGTATCCCCTAACATTAAAGGGTCTGCACTTTCAATCAAATTTGAATAGCTTGGAGGAGTGGTATCGGGACCAAAAATATTGGTTGCATCTATTCTACCATGTCCATAATAAGGATCAAAACCGGGATCACCCAAATCTAAAGAAGACTCATAAATTAAAGCTTCAATTTGATCAGCATTATAGGTTGGAAATGCACTCTTGAGTAGAGCTGAAAGTCCTGCTACATGAGGAGTAGCCATAGACGTACCAGATGCTAATTTGTAATAATCTCCTTGAGTATAAAAGGGAACAGTAGAAGCAATTTGAACTCCAGGTGCTGAAACATCGATCCAATCACCGAAATTTGAGAAACTTGCTCTTTGATCATTTTGATCAGTTGCACTAACGGAAATCACTCCAGGATAAGCCGCAGGATATTGTAGATCATCGGAATTGTCATTTCCAGCAGCAGCTATTACCATAACATTATGGTCTAGTGCATATTCGATCGCCTCCAATAAAGTTTCAGAATAAGAAGATCCACCCCAACTATTACTAAGAATATCAGCACCCATATCTACTGCATGTATTATTGCTGAAGCAGCATCTAAAGTAGAGCCAGATCCTTTAGAATTAAAAGCTTTTTCAGCGAAAACAGAAACATTGGCCATTCCGGCGACACCAATAGAATTATTGATAATAGCTGCGATTGTACCTGCACAATGAGTTCCATGATAATGGTCATCTATAGGATCCTCATCATCATTAACCCAATCATAACCTAATGAGAGATAATTTGCACTTAGATCAGGATGCGTATAGTCAATACCAGTATCAACAACCGCAACAATAACATTATGAGATCCTAGCTGATATTCCCATGCTGATTCCATGCCTATAAGTGGCAAATCCCATTGATATTCTGCATAATATTCATCATTAGGTACAAAATCAAGCTCCATATAAAAATTAGGCTCTATATAGACGATTCCCGAAGTAGTTCTTGATTCAGTCATCAATTTTTCTAAATTATCTATTGGTATATATAAAATACTTGCATTAAAGTTAACCATTTCCTCAAAATACTCCACACTATACTTTAGAAACAGTTCTCGAGCCTGAGACGAGAAGTCCATGGTATCTCTCTTTACGATAACCTCGATTTTGTTATCATTTCGAACTTTAACTAAAGATTTATCAGGATAAGAAATGATATTATCTAAATTGTAAAGATTTGGATTATTAGCTATTACTTCACCCCAGTTAATAATATTGTTTTGTAAATCTATTATATCTTCCTCATTTATATTAATACCTTTTGGTTCTACATATGCTATTGAGATACCGCTATTTTCTTTTACATTTGAATGCAAATAGTTAAATAAACATAAATTGAATGAAATAAGAATCAAAATAACCATCAATATATACTTCAATTTAAACTTTTTCTTTCTAAATAACACTAATACCATTATTTTTCCCTAATTTAAACTGATCAATTGTGGGATAATCTAGACTAATTTTCCTGCTAAACACCCATGATTGAAATGACTTTTTATCAATATCGCTATTAACGATCCAAAAGTCAATTACGATATATCCCCTTTATTAAAAAAAGAAAGTAAATTAACATATTTAAATATTTACTTTGTCCTAGGACAAATGGGAAAATCTAAAACCAAGGATCTAATAAGATTTTTTCAACGTGTATCAATCCATTATCTAAATCAGCAAATTATATATTTTACAAGTTTTATTAAGAGTTTTTAAAAAATAATGGCTTCCTTATCTTTAAAAATATATACAAGATTAAATGATAAATAGAGAATTTTGTCGTTTATAATAATAAAATTTAGGAAATTTAATGTTAATATTGTTCAAATTTTACATAAAATATTATATGGAAAATTATATTTTGATGAATTTATATTTAAACCATATAAACATAATTCAACCAAATTATCAAAATAAAAATATTTTTTTTTAAGCGTTTATTAAAAGTATTTGAACAAAATTCAATAATATTTTCATCAAAAATATAAACAATGTTAGAAGATTTATCTAGCATCAATAAAGAATCAATTGATAGATTGAAAAAAGCTGGAATAGACACAATTGAAAAATTATCTTCAAAGAAAGTTGAAGATCTGTTAAAAATTCAAGGATTTACTATTATATCAGCTGTTACGCATATCCAAGAGGCGATTGATTTTCTTAATAGTAAAGAAGACGAAGCAATTGATAAGAAAGATACTATTAAAATATTAAAACATTTATCAACTAATGTTTTGAATAAACTAGACTTAGAAGAAACTGAAGTAAAAAAAGGTTCTCAGAAAATAGAGCCTACAAGGGAGAAAAAACTAGCACAGAAGCCCACAAAAAAGAGGAAGACAGCACAAAAGCCTATACAAAAGAAGAAGACAGCACAAAAACCTATACAAAAGCCTATTCAAAAGAAGAAGACAACCCAGGAGCCAAAAATAGAATTAGATATTGGCTATATAAAAGATCTTTTTCCAGAAGAAATAGTAATGAGAATTAGATTTCTTCATTTTAAATTAAAGAAATTAGAATTTACCCTTGAAAAACCAAATGAAATCATATCTTATGATGATTTAAATCTTTATTCTGAATATATTGATCTTATAAATATAAATTATAAAAATAAAAATCAAAATTTGGTTATTAAGGAATTAGCCATCGAAACCTCTTACTATGATCCTCTTGATAATAGCGAGATTGAGATTTATGATCTTATGTTCGAATGCGCTCGTGTTTGTTGGGTAATAGCGAGGTTATATGCTAATCTCTCTAAAAATTTTGAAAAATTGGAAGATTATGACAATGCCATCATATCAATGGTAAAATGTAGCAAGATTTATAAGTCAGCAGTATATTTTAGTGCAGCTGCTGTTAATCAAAATAAAATAGGTAAAAGTTTAGAACCCAAAAATTTAGAATTTGAATCTGAACAGAGTAGAATTTTGGCTCAGAGCATTGCTGCTAGTAAGGAAGAAAGGCAGAATAACTTGATACTTGCCTCTAAATTGTATGCTGGGCTTAGTTTATTATCAAGGAGATTGTTTTTTTTAGGATTTGATAATGAAAAAATAAAGAAACAGTTAAGTGCTCAAGCTGATTTTGATATGGGTAAATCATGTTATTTACAAGCTCAAGCACTTCAAAAGATGGAATTTTCTGAATCTTTGGATGAACAGACTCAACCTAGGTTAATTGAAGATTTGTTTAAAAAAGCTGTTTACTATTTTTCAAAGTCAGAAGAAACTTGGGAACAAATGATCAAAACATTTAAGGATCTAGAAGAACATGAGAAGGGAAATATCCTTTTTAATTTATCGGTTGTTAATGACAATATTATGGAAATCGATGCTGAAATTTTATCATATGAAGTTGTTAAGGATATTTACAATCCAGAACCTTATATCGCTGTACCTGAAAATTTAGCCGAAATACTACCCAGGACAACTTTATATTTTTCAAATATAAAACCTATGGATGTGAATGTTGAGATATATAGAAAATATAAGAGTAAAAATTTAGAGAAACCAAATCCTGAAAAAAAAAGAGAAGAGTTATTAAGTAAAAAAACAGCAATAGGAAGAACTATCAAACAATTGGAGAGTTTGTATAATGATAATGATATTGATATAAATAAATATACAGAACTTTACGAGAAATATACGAATAAGTTAAATGATATTGAATTAGAAATTCAGAAATTGGGATAACCCATTAATCAAGCTTTTAAAATTAATTATGAAAAGAAATACTATTTTGTGGATTTTACTGATTGCAGTAATATTGGTTACCTTTATATTTAACCAAATGCTCGCTATCTGGATTACTTTAGCACTCCTTGGTATTGCTTTATTAGTTTATCTTTTTTCTCTCCCATTTAAAAAGAAACTTATAAGAACTATGCAGAAATATGTTAGAATTATTGATACAGATGTTTCTGAAGAATTGAATCAATCAATTGAGAGGATAAGAAAAAATCTTCATAGTCTGTATAAAAATCAAAAAAAAAGAAGAGGTTTAATAATATTCTTGAACAAAAGATATATTTTCTATAATACAGTTTCAGTGAGTAAATTTCTAGAACTATTTAACAATGGTATTAAAGAAAAGGAGATTTTGGAACAATTAAAAGAAAAAATCGGCTTGAGAACAAGAGCAGAAGTAAAAGCTATAAAAGACACATTAATAAATCACAAAAAAATGGAAAAAAGTGAGTCTATAATTGAATTAAAGGATCAAATACGAAAGAGCGAAATATATTAATTCTCAAATACAGTTCTCATAAATCTTTTGCGATTTAATTTAGTTTGCATTAAAAATCTTATTATATAACTCCTTTATTTTTGAAACAAGTTTAAACTTAAATGATTTATCTTCTAAATGGCTTGCGATTTCTAAAGCGTCTTCGTATTTCTTCACAGCTTCTCTATATAATCCCTGTTTTTCATAGATTTCTCCAATAGCAGCAAAAATCTCTAACTTTTTATACAAATCACCAGATTCTTCGGCCTCCTTAAGTGCTTCTTCATAATTTTTTAAGATTTCTTTATCAGAAGAGATAAGGCTTTTTTCTTCAGCTTCTTTTTTTTTCACTTTTTCGACTGGCAGTTTAGTCAAATCAGATTTTATAATTTCTTTTCTCTGAGGAATATAATTTTTTTGAAATGAAGAAAAAATAGCCTTAATTTTTTTTTCAATATGTCTTATTTCTGGATCTTCAAATAAACCGTAGTTTTTAA
>JAHQWY010000277.1 GCA_029856445.1 Promethearchaeia archaeon | reverse complement strand
AGCGAACACGATAAATTACTAACACAGGTAGACATCTGGGATAATCTTAAGAACAGTAATGCGCCTATGAGAGATCGTATAAAATTGGCATCAACAGAAGGCGTGTTAGAACGTCTTCAAGGAGAAAGAGCTGTGGAACCTTCTGAATCAGTTGATGATCAATCAATATTACTTATGATAATAGCGGAAGGCGGTGTTCTTATCTTTTCTTATCCTTTTTCTGAAGAATGGAAATTCGATGATGAGCTTTTTGGAGGATTTTTAACAGCATTTAACTCTATAAGTGATGAAATCTTTTCTGAAGGACTGGATCGTGTCAAGTTTGGAAACCAGACAGTTCTCATAGAGCAAGTAGCAAACTTCTCAATTTGTTATTTATTTAAGGGGCTGACCTATGTCGCTCAACAAAAACTTACCAAATTTGTAGAGGAAATGCAAAAAGATACTTCTTTATGGCAGAATCTCGAAAACCATTATAAAACAAGCCAAATCCTTGAATTAAAGGAAAGCCCTCAATTAGAATCGCTTATAGCGGAAATATTTACAGGTAAAAGTTAAATTAAGAGATAATATAAATATTTTTGGAATAATAAACGCTTAGAAATACCGAACTATTTTTTTTAATTCCTTCTTTATTGACACAAAACTATATAAAGAACCAAGATCAATCGATACATTATGACAGCAATACAAAATGTCTGTGAAAAAATTGAAAATATCGTAGGCACTAGATATGTTTCTGATTCAGACCCGATTCGTTATTCCTATTCAATGAATTGTGATTTTGTTCTTCAAAGTATGCCCGATATTGTTGTGAAACCGAGAACATCTGAGGAGATCTCCGGAATCTTAAAGATCGCTAATGAACATAAGATTAAGGTAATTCCCAGAGGAAATGGGGCAGATTTAACTGGGGGATCAAAACCGATTGGGGATGGTGGGATTGTATTAGATGTAACTCGAATGGACAAAATATTAGACGTAGATGAAGAAAACAGAATTGTTACATTAGAAGTTGGAATTTCTTGGAGTGAACTTCTTGAACAATTAAGTAGAGTAGGAATTGGATATTATACAGGGACTACCGGTCCAGCATCAGGGTTTTCAGCCACTATTGGTGGCGGACTTTCTAATAATTCTGTAGGTGGAGGAGGAGCCGCTATGTATGGGGCCGTTACTGAACAATGTGTTGGATTGGAAGTTGTATTACCTCAAGGAGACATAATTTACACAGGTGCGAAGGCTAATTCCTTTTGTGAAAAGGCATTTACGAGATTTGGTTTGGGACCAGATTATTCGGGTTTGTTTTTAGGGGATGTCGGAATTCATGGGGTAAAAACTAAAGCTTCTTTGAATTTATTTCCGTTACCAGAATATAGGGGATATGGAACCTATGAAATAGACAATAAAGATCTCAATTTAGCCACACAGAAGGTAGCAGATGTAATGATAAACTGGCAACAGAAAAAATTACCGTTACACGATTTCTTTTATTATACAGATGGTAGAGGATTTACAAAAGATTTATTAAATGCAGAAATTAAAGGTGGTGTTTTATTATACACAACAGTGGCAGATACACAGAAACAGCTTGATATCAATATTGAACGTATAGATAAAATCGCTGAAGATGCACAGTTTAAAAAATTAGGGGACACACTCGAGGAAGGAAATTTGGGGAAATGGTTTTATGAAGAAGACGGAAAATGGCAATGGGCTAATCATAGCTGGCTAGGAGGGAATTATTTTAATCTAAGTGGTTGTATGAAATGTCCTACATCCGAATTACCCGAATATAGAAAGTTATTTAACGAGTGGAATATGAAAAATTTTCCAAAAATAAGAGAACTTGATGCAATAGGTGGGGCAGGTTTTATAGCATTCGGAGTTGCTCCAACTTACATTGATGTTGCTGGAGGTCTCGGTATTAGAGGTGATATAAAGCACAGGGAAGCCTTTGGAGAAATCTGGAAAGATCTTTTGATAACACTTATAAAAAAAGGATCAATCCATTATTGGATGGGTGAGATCATCGGCAAAAGTTTGGTTGATTCAGGTGCTTTAACAGAAGAATATTATAATTTCATGATCACGATAAAAAAAGCACTTGATCCAAATAAAATTCTAAGTCCTGGGAAATTTTATTTAGGGGATAATTTTTAAAAAAGAATCCATTGAAGCCAACTAAAAGATGCAAAATTTGTTATTTAATAGCAAATGTAGATGAATTACTAACAAAAGAATTTTTTTAAATTAATATTACCACATCTTATTATGGTATTATCAAAACGAGAACGAATTATTCGAACTCTAGAACATAATGATGAGCCAGATGTAGTTCCTATACATACATTAGGATTTGAAAAGACTAACACTGCTTATCAAACCTTTATAAAAACTGAAGAATATACTAAGAATAAACTCGTTATTAAAAACTCTTATCGTCGAGGAAGTAATAATTACGTTGGAAACATTACAGAACAACGATTTTGGCAAGTAGATTGCTGGGCTATGGATCCTTTTGAAAAGAAATTGGATATTAAAATTGTTAAAGCACCCCCAGAATATCCCAATGCGAGCATTGAAGTCCTGGGAGGTCGAATCATGGCTTTAGGACCACAGGTGGAAACAGGGTTACCCTACGCATGGTATGTTGATGGTTGGTTTAAAACCCCTGAGATTCTCTATTCTTTTTGGGATGAGTATGGTAGACCTTCTGAATTACTTAATGACAAAGTAAATTACTCACCCCAGATTTGGGACGAATATGTAGAAAGTTTATCGTCCTATTTATATCCTATGGCGAATCTCTTCATGCCTATGCATGAAAATTTGTTTGAAGGAATGACAGTGGCACGTGCACAGTATTATATGAGGAAGAAACCTGAATTTATCCATGATGTTTTGAATGAATATACTAAAGCACTCATAGAAATGATTAAACGGTTAGCCGAAGCAGGTGTAGATGTTGTATTTTATTATGATGATTTAGGTATGAAAGGACGAACAATATTCTCAATTAATAATTTACTAAAATTCATAATCCCTTGTTATAAGAAGATTTATCAAGAGTGCAAAAAACATGGTATGTTCATTGTTCAACATTCCTGTGGCTATATTGACGAAATTTTACCACATATGGTGGATGCAGGATTGGATTGTATTCAAGCTTTGGAACCTGCTGCAGGTGTCACTTTGGGGCATTTAAAGGAAACTCTTGGAGATAAGGTATCGTTTATGGGCGGATTAGATTCTTCAAGGATAATAAATTTTGGAACTCCAAAAGAGATTGAAGAACATGTAAAAAAAAGCATCTTGGTAGCGGGACAAGGGGGTGGATACTTTGTAGGCCCTTCACATAATATATTGAATGTTCCTTGGGAAAATTGTGTCTCATTAAGAGATGCGATGGTAAAGCATCGAAATTATCCACTTAAATAATACATTAGATTTTAATTAGAAATAATATAAGCTAATAGTTAATTTTGTATAAAGAAAAAAATTTTATATACATCAAAATTCAATTAAATTCAACAAAATTGATTAAAAAAAGGAATTATCTTTTTAATGGTTCATAATGAGTATCGAATTAACTCCTAAAGAAGCTGAAGTATTAGAAAAGGTTCTAAAATTTGCAGAAGACAGCACTGATCCTTCAACATTTAAAAGTCTTGGAATGCGGATAGAATATTGGACTGAAAAAACTCCTGATAAAAATGGTTTATTTTTTGAGGATAAATCTTGGACTTGGAAATCTATTAATGAAGAAACAAATAAAATAGCTAATTATCTTCTTACTTTGGGTTTAAAACCGAGTGATTGTGTCGCAGTTATGATGGAAAATTCTCCGGAATTTCTGTTTATAACCGGTGGAATTAGCAAACTTAAAGGAATTAACTCTATGATTAATGTTAACTTAAGGAAACAACCTTTAATTCACATAATGAAAATTAGTGAACCAAAGTATGTAATAGTTGATGATGATTGTTTACCTGCCATTCAAGGAGTATTTAGTGATCTGAACTTAAAAAATAATCAAATTCTTGTTGTAAGTAAATCTGCTGAAAAAAAACATGACTTTATTGACCTATTAAATGAATTAAATACTGTTTCAAGCAATAATCCAGAAACTATTGTTGATTTTAAATGGGGGGATGTTTGTAGTTATATATTTACTTCAGGGACTACAGGATTTCCTAAAGCGGTAATGATAAAACATGTAAACATTGGTAGATTTTATGCTATGGGATTAGATTTAAAAGAAAATGATATAGTATATAATCCACTTCCCTTATATCATTCTCATTCAAATCAAACCTGGAGAGCTGTCCTTCATGTCGGAGCAGCTATGGCTTTAAGAAAACGCTTTTCTGCTTCAGATTATTGGAATGATATTAAAAAATTTAACGCAAATGCCACAGTATACATTGGAGAGATACCAAGATATCTTCTCAATCGATCTGAGTCAGAATACATTCCAGGACCTTTAAAAAAGATGTTTGGATTGGGATTACGTAAGGACATCTGGGAACAGTTTCAGAAACGGTTTAATATTGAACATATTTGGGAATTTTATGGAGGAACTGATTTTGGGGTACCGTTATTTAATATAGATGAAAAACCAGGAATGGTTGGACGTAATATTTTACCTACTGTTGAAATTATTAAAATTGATCCAGATACAGGTGAATTTTATAAAAATGGACAGGGATTTTATATCAAGTGTAAACCAGGAGAAGTTGGTATGCTAGTAGCGCAAATTCTGGACTTTTCAGCATATACTTTATATAAAGATCATGAAAAAACGTTGCAAAAAATTTTAAGGAACGTTTTTGAAAAAGATGATACTTATTTAAAAACAGGAGACTTACTTCAAGTTCATGATAATAATTGGGTTTCATTTGCTGATAGATTTGGAGATACATTTAGGTGGAAAGGTGAAAATGTCTCAACTCTTGAAGTTGAGTCAATACTCAACATGTTTTCTGCCATACAAATATGTAACGTGTATGGTGTCGCTATTCCGAATACAGATGGAAAAGCGGGAATGGCAACCATTCAATTAGATAAAAATATAAATTTTAATCTTAATCAACT
>JAHQWY010000276.1 GCA_029856445.1 Promethearchaeia archaeon | reverse complement strand
CCGCATTCGATGCATTTACTCTCATCATATCTAAGAACCATTACATGATTTAACATTTTATATTCATAATCTGTGATATTCTCATCTACTTGTATAGCTTTTTTTGAGGGTAATGACATTTTGACTCTAGTTTGATTAGAATTTTAAATTAATAAATTATAATTCACTCAAGATAATAAAAGTTACAATTATGAAATCTTGTAATTGTAAACGATTCTATAGAATTGAAAAATTTAATTAAATTTTGTTGAAATTACCTTCAATTATTGTTAAAAATAAAATAAGGAAAAAAAATTATTTTTTCTGCATTTCCTCTCCACAACAATTAAAACCTTGTTCTGAACATGCACTTTCATCAGCGCAACCACAACTTTTAGTTACAGTTAATTCAAGACCACAATCTCCACAAACAAAAACATCTCCTTCCTTCATTTCATGACAATGTGTTATTTTGATCACCTCAATGTATAAATTCTATTTGTAAATGATTCAATTTTATATTAAAATTTTATCTTTATAGAATATTTGTATTTGATGGTGGAAAAGGTAAAATTTACTATTTATATATAAATTTATGATAGAAATGATGATTTAGCCATAGAATATTCGGTAGAACTCGTTATATAGTTCAGCAAGTTGAGATATTTGCTGGATGTTATTTTGTTGCAATGCTTGAGAAATATAACCACCTAAGCCTTGGGGATTTTTGATCCATTGTATAAAACCATCAATTTCAGCTTTAAGATAAGGATCGATTGATGGTTGTGTTATTAAAACATTTGAAGAATTATTTCCTATTGGAGTTTCTACGACATTTGTTTCACTAACATCTGATAAATCAATCTTTGTATCTATAAATGCTGAGTCTGACTTCTTTTTCAGCATAGCAGCCGCTCTAGCAACAGCGGGATATGCCATATGAAACCATCCCTTCGCTTTCGGTTTGATATGGGCAATAAAAAGAATATCTCCTTTTGGAGTAGAGGCCCCTATTAAATGCCCCTTGTTCTTTCGATTAGTTGCTATGAACCTTTCTGGTTCCATTTGTAAAATTGAGTATCTGATATCATTAAGAGTTACAAATTGAGCATTCCCACTCGCCCAATTAGAGAGAACACCCTTTATATCTCGCTTAACGTCCCATTTACCACTTGAATGTAATAGTTTACCTGATCTATCTACAACTGCAACCTGTGTAGCATCAGGATAGTGTTTTTGCAATTTATCTATGATTGATTTAATATTTACCATTATTAGATTTTCATTTTTTTATTATTAAAATTTATCAGAATGTTCTACTGTTACTTTTACCCATTTATCAATATCTTCAAGAAGTTGAATCTTTTCTTTCGGACTTAAACCAATATTAGGTTCCGTTCGTTCATAAATATTTGCATATTTACTAAGATCCCACAAATAATTTTCATGGAGCACTTTTTTCTTTATATTGTTTCTTGCTATCTCAAAAGCTTTCCCAAGTGTAACGATAT
Source organism: Promethearchaeia archaeon (assembly GCA_029856445.1). GTDB lineage: Archaea > Asgardarchaeota > Lokiarchaeia > Sigyniarchaeales > SOKP01 > Loki-b32. The sequence continues at coordinate 3,608 of JAHQWY010000276.1, read as the reverse complement.
CATAATTTTCTTCAACCATCTTTTTTAAAGTTAAAAGAATTTGTAATGCATTATCATGTGGGATGTACGGAAGAGGTTTTATTTCTACATAAGGTCTTTTCATTGTCCTAAGCTCAAATTCTTCTTCTCTTTTTCGGAATTTCAAGACTTTGGGTTTTTCAAGCAATTCTTCTTTACTTGGTTGATATAGTTTTACCTTTTCTTGAATAACATTGAGTTCTAATTGCTCTTTTGTTTGTCTTTTAAATTCAATTGGCCATTCTTGAAAAGTATTCATCTTACCTTCGGCAGAGATAAAAATTGATTCTTTTGGCATTTTCTTATCCATTTGATCATCAACAGGATTGAAAGTAAATGGTTTTGATTTTCTAAGTAAAGGAGCTGAATTTTCAATTATCGAAAAAAGAAACATGGGATCATAATCAATAGAAGAAAAGAGAATCTTCAATTTTATGATAGATTCATTAATCTCTTTAAGTTCGGTTAAAGTGAAATTGTCATTTAATATTTGTTCTGCTCCAAAACTAATAGCAAATAATCCCGCAGTGGAATTTAGATATGCACTTTTAAGTTCATTTTCCATATCTGCTGAAATTAAAATTTTGTTATAGAAATCCCAATGAGTGCTTAATAACATATGTCCACTTCTATTTAATTGAAAGGATTGAGGGTTACGGATTGCTTCCATGAATTCTAAAAAAATATCTTTATAAGGAATGAAGAGATTCCTCATTAAAGTTCCTTGTATAAATGTAATTTTATTCTCTGTTTTGTATGATATATCTATTGGTAATTTGAATAATTTTTCTCCTACTATAACATCTCGGTCATTTTCTAAGGTAATATTTCTGGAGGTTGCTAAATGATCATAGACAAAATCGGGTAAAATTAATCCCGTTAATTGTCTATTGTCTGTAATATATCTTCCAGATTGCAATTCAAAATTTACATAATAGTACCCTAATCCAAATAAGAAGTAAATAGTTCCTCTTTCTGTGAATACGGCACACTCAGTACCACTTAAAAATATTACAAGATCTTGGGAAATCTTTGAAATATTATGATTAGCATAATTTCCTAAGGTAGGATAACCTAGCAAATCACCCCAACTTGGGATTACAAAGAAAATATTATTTTTTATTATTTTTTTTTCAAGCAAATGCATTGACATAATCTAAAAAATCCCATTTATTTCTTATTGAATTCTTATCTAATTTTAAATTTATTTTATCATATTTAATTTTTACTTGAAAATACTTCATTTTGGAGTTAGATCAAATGAAATATATATAGGATAAGGGTGAATCTATATAAAAGTGATTAATAAAAAAGCTCTAACCTTTAAGATTCAATTTGAGAGTGTTTATTATTGTTTATCCGGACTTCTTTTAAACGAAATAAGAAAATAATATCAACTAGTAATCTACATATTCCAGAAATTAAGAAAAGCGTCTCATAAACACTTAAAAAGATAATTGGTACCATTCCTAATAGAATACTTCCTAAAAGTCCTCCAAATAATATTCCCATACCCTGAAAAAGACTATAATAAGCAACAAAGAAACCTCTCTGTGGAGTTGGGACATTATCATAAATAAAATTAAAAGCTGCTAAATTAACTCCCGTCCATGCGACAGAAGACATTAATTGAGGTCCAAGAATTAAATATATTGGATTATTCATTACTATCCAGAGTATGGGAACTGATGGAAGTAATAAACCACATATCTTTAAGATAACTGCATTTCCAAACTTATCCGAAAGATGACCTAAAAGAGGAGTGAATAAAAGACCAATTAATGGCATTGACATATTCACAACCACATATTCAATATAACTAAATTCTAAAACTTTTAGCATATATACTCCTACGAAAGGAGCCCCAATATTCACAGAAAAGAAAGTAAACGTGATAAATAATGTAAATAGTCCGAAATTATTATTTGGTATTTGTTTTATGAAATTTTTAAGATTTACATAGGATTCTTTTTCAATTACAAAAGAAGGATAATAAAACTTCTTGAATATAAATATAGATATACTTCTACTTAAAAAAGCAACAGAAAATATAATAAAAAATCCAATAAGAACTTGATTAGTTCTGTCAAATTTATCCAATAGGATCGAAAATAATATACTCATAGTTATAGAAAGGGCAGTAATCAGTAAATTTCGTTTAGAAAAATAACGGCCTCTGCGATCTTCAGGAACAACATCTCCCATTAAGGAGAAAAAGCTTGGATTTGTAACTGAACCAAAAAATGAATAGAGAATATAAAAGCAGATCAAAAAAATTGGAAGTATTAAAGAACTCCAACTAAACATAGTAAAGAATCCTAAGGCCATAATAAGTGGTATCATTAATACTTGGAGAATTACACTTTTTATTATAATGCTTCTCCGTGATTTCCTTTTCATTAAATTAGAACCTGCAATCTGACCCAAGGGGGGGATAACACCAAGAAGTGACGACATAATTCCTATTTGAGTAGGACTTGTTTGTAATTTCAAGGCATAAGGTGTAATAAATTGACCAGTTAAATTGACAGAAAGGCCACCAAAAAGGCCTTCTTTGATTAAAAGAGATCTTGTTTTTGTTTTGCAGACAGAATCATCGTCTTGACTTGAAAGTGAGATTTCCTTTTTACAACTATGTTTCTGCATATTATATTTTAAGAGAAGTTATAGATGTTTAAGATGGTAATCTAAATTATTTATAAAAAGCATTTTCCGAATAAAAGTTTTTTGTTCTAATAGTGACAACAAAAGAGAAATTTTCAGCATTTTGAAAATAGATGCATTTTCTATGTAGGAAATACGTAACCATTCGGGATTATTTGTTATAGAACTAAAATTTTTATTAGAAATTTCGTTTTTTTCATTACTATGAAATTTGGATATTATATAAGAACACCATTATATTATCCCGAGATCAGAGATTTAACTATAAGAGTTGAAAATTTAGGTTTTGACTCAGCTCATATAAATGATCATTTTATAGGATTTGATTCAACTCAAGACAAAAAAGAACCTTATTTGGAATCTCTGATGTTATTGGCTGCTCTAGCTGTTGAAACAAATAAAATTAGACTGGGTAATATTGTACTGTGTAATTCTTTTCGAAATCCAACTTATTTGGCTAAAATAATTTCTACATTGGATGTTATTTCAAATGGTCGGGCTTTATTATGGTTAGGTGCTGGTTGGTACGAAGAAGAATACAAAGCATACGGTTATCCTTTTCCTACTCCTAAAAGAAGGGTAGATGAACTTGAAGAATCATTGATCATCTATAAAAAGATGTTCACTGAAGAAGTTACCGATTTTGAAGGGAAATTTTGGAAACTAGAAAGAAATAGAAATTATCCCAAACCTATTCAAAAACCATACCCACAGATAGTGTTAGGTACATCGGGGAAGAGGATGATTGATATCGCGTGTAGAGAAGCCGATGGTGTAAATCTAGGTTTTCCTAGTCAAGCTATATTTTTAAAATCTCAATTATCAAGTAAAGTTAATGAGATTAAAGAAATTTTAAAGAAGTATAACAAAGATAGGGTTAATTTTGAGATTTCTCTTTTCACTTCGATTACGATTGCAAAAGATCA
>JAHQWY010000275.1 GCA_029856445.1 Promethearchaeia archaeon | reverse complement strand
ATAATAGTTCTATTCATATAAAGAAATTTTGGTATCTAAATAAAAGAATATGATCAAATGAAAAAAAGATTATTGGTTCCAGACAGTTTCTTTTATAATTGTTTGAAGGCATTTAGCACAATACTTTCCACTTTCCATTCTATTTGCTCTTCTAGCAGTTTTTTCAGTCTTTCTCATTTCAGAGGGTCGTAATCGCGGAATAGATTGAATAGGTTTTTTACAAATAGCACAGTGTGCTCTTTTGGGTTTTCTTCTCCAATATTGAGAAACATTTCTGTTGCCTGGGGTTCTTACTTTCTTCCTAGCTTGAGCTTTGGATCTTAATCCTGGTCGTGGAATAATGATTACCTTATATCTTTAGTTTTAGCGCGATATGAATAAAGCTAATATTTTTTTAAAGTATAGAAAGAATATTAATTTTATTGTTTTAATTAGGCTTTTAGATTCAATTTGGTTTGGAATTCTTTAAAGATTTGATATATCTCATCCACGATCTCCTCGATTAATGTTTTAGCGTTATCAATGTCATGAGATTTAGTTAGAACACGTTCATGTATTCTATTAACTTGTGTGAGAAGATTGTCCATTCCTGGAAATTTCTTTAGACTTTTTTTTAGATCTACAAATATGTTTTCGATAAGTTCAATCTCTTGAAACCCTTTTAGCTTTAAAGCATCCATTAATGTAATGAAAGCTGATGTTATTTTTAAAGTGATTGCAGGAAGTTCTAATACTGTTGAACTCAATTCTTTGGAAAATCGAAATTGTTCCTTTCCATCTTTTTCAGAGAAGGTGTTGGGAAACTCTAATGCTGATATTTGATTAAGGATGTCAATTGTAGTAAAATATTGGTTGCTAAAATTCATTCTTTTAAGGATTACTGAAAGATCAATATCATTTTCGTCTAAATAGATATTAAATTTTAATAATTCATTAATTGTATTTTTAACTTTTTTATGGAAGAAGTTTTCTTTAATAGTCCCATTTTTAAATTTTTCATATGCGTTTAGAATAGTATTAACTAAAGCGTATAGTTCAGATTCGATATCAGATTCTTTTTCTGACCTAAAATTGTGTTCTTCTCCCATTTTAATTGTTTTGAATGAAATTTGTAAATTTTAGAATGTAAGTTAAAAAATTTAACCTAAAAATGTAGGACGCAAGAAATAGTACAAAACTGCTACAATTACACCAATAATAATAGTTGGAATTAATACACGAGTAGTAGAAGAATTACTTAATTCTCTAATGGCTAAGGTCATTAATATAGGCACCCAAATGGCAATAGTCAATGCATCGAGTATATCAAGAACTGCCCAAGTTCCAGATGAAAACATTTGATGAAATACAGCTGTCCAATAGGCTGCCAACTCAAGTTCAGATAAAGTCTCAAGATCAACATCAGGAACACTAACAGTTGGAAATCCAGCAAATACTATTAATACTTTAATTGCATTAATGAGTAAAAAGGGGGCAAAAGCACTTAACATCATTGAGAATTTATAAGCACCCTCTAATTGTAGCATAGTACCCCCCTTATAAATACTAAAAGGGCTTATCTCTGCTTCTTTATATTTTTCTTGGGTTTCTTTTAACCCTCCAAAGCGAGTTTCTAATCTTTCAGTGAAGCCTACTGCAACATTTGCTCCTTTAGTAAACAACCAAATCAAAATGGCAAAAAAGATCAACTGACTCATGAATCCGAATAAGAAAAAGACTGTAAAGAAGCTCAAATTTACTAAAAACCGGGATAATGTATAAGTGCCCAATCCTGCAAAATCAAAATGAGAAAAAAAGGCTAAACCCATAAGTCCATAGAGTAAAGAACAGAAGAATAATATTAACCAACCTGGAGCCTTACTTCTTTTGTGGTTGATGTCCCAGAAAGCCTTATTTGCAGAGGTAAAGAGATAAAGGATTTTCAAATACCAAGGGTATGGGGATATCCATTCTGCTTCAATTCTTCGAAAAATGCTTACAGTTTCAATTTTCTCAACTTTTAATCGAAAACCACAGAAATTGCAGGCAAAGCTATCAGCAGTATTCTCGTTTCCACATCTAGGACAACGCTGATAAGCTACCGTTTGTGTTTGAGACATTCTTTTTACAACATTCTAAAATTTTTTATAATAAACATATAATAAATTATTCTTATAAAAATTTCTTTTAAATTTCTAATATATTTATCTTCACTACTCTGTTTTTTTATTGGTTCTTATCTAATTATTCCTATATCATAATAATAATTTGGAAGTTAGCAGTCTCTCAGAGGTATTCTATAATAAAACTATTATTTTCTTTGGTAACAAGATAATCGCGAGGTGTAAATAATTTGACTAATTCTAGATTGGTTTGGGTATGGCTTGTTATTTGGTGTACTTTGATTCTTGAAGCTTGCTTAATATAAGCCATTAATGGAATTAACTGATCACTTAAATAATTGTCAACTGGAATACCATCTTTGATGTACTTGGTTATTTCATTAGCTGCTAATTTTCCCAAATCTTCAGATCTTATTTTTCTTTCTCCCAATATAGTTCCAGTTGAGATTATTGCACCCGTGTCTGATTTAGCCCATAAAGAAAGACCTACTCCTGGACTTATTGAATCCACCGAAAAATAATCTACACTAGTTTCAATTTTTAGAGTTCTTTTTAATTGCTGTTGGATAGATTTTCTTATTCTTGTTCCAATATTGTCTCTGTTTCGCATTAGCTGCTTAGAAATAATAATCTCCCCTTGTATTAAATCGATATTTCCTAATTCAGTCAAATTAATTGGTTTTAGCTCTCTTTTTGAAGGAAAAATTTTATATAATATACGAGCTCCACCTTTAGGATAAAAACCATGTTTTTGGATTTCTATATTTATTTTTAGACCAGATCTCTCGAAAATCTTATAAGTTACCTCCCTAAGGTAGTTAAGGCTCGGTGCCCATTTACCAAAACTACCGCCTCCCGAAAGAGAAATCTCAATATTTTCTTTATCTTCAAAATTAAGACTTGCTATTTGAATTGGTTGCAATAACAATCCAATACTTGCAGCAGTGTTAATATCTACATGTATAAAACTATTTATTTCTTTTCGAATATTTGGTATAAATGTCAATTCCTCAGTTCCAACCTTACAATCACTTAATCTGCTATTAGTTAAATTTGAAATTGTTTTTAGACCTAATAAATGTTGAGTTCTTAATCCCGGTTTAGGACGATTAGCACGAATGTTACTAATTCTAATTGGTTGGTTATATAAATAAGATAATCCTGCGGATAATCTGAGAATAGCCCCTCCTCCTTCACCAAAAGAGCCATCAATTTCTAAGAGACTATTTTCTTTCATATACCATCAGCCATACCAGAGAGAGAGTTTAAGCGATTTATCCCATCAAATTTTTCAATTAATTCCATTACTTCTTTGGGTACTAAAGGTTTCCAAGATTTGTCATTTTTAATGATTAATCTTCTGATCTTACTTCCATTAAATTTGTTTTTAAAGATTACGATTTTTTTCTCTACTCTAAAACCTTTATTTTGAAATAAAGTTCTTATCCAATCGCTATTGGAAAAAACAGCATCGAATTCTCCAACAATAGAAACAACATGTTCTACCCATTTATCGGCATTAAAGATATCTGGGATAGAATATATATTGTATCTATTAGAAGAGATATTTCGCTTTTTCAGAGCTGCATTTAAAAATTCTTTTCTTTCTGTGTATGTGAAGGGATCATTAGTAGTATTTGATAATTGAGAGCTACCTATCCCAATTTTTACTTTTTTATATGATTTTAAAATGTTACTTAGAACGTATATATGTCCATGATGTAATGGTTGAAATCTTCCAATAAATAAAGCAATGTTTTTATAACGAGATATTTTCAATTCCTTTTTATTTTCAAAAAGAGATTCAACATCAGAATTTAAGATTATTCTCCAGATTTTTCTGCTATGATCAACAGATTTCTCATTTTTTAACAAATTATCAAGTTCTGCTTTATTATAAAATCTACTCCCTTCAATGTCCAACTCATTAGGATCAGGATATAAAGGTGTTCCATAATTAACTAACGCAATAAAAACATATCCTATTTCTCTTGTTTTATTATCTTCTTCCTCATTTAACTCATAAAACCTAACCTTCTGGATAGCTTTTGATGGAATTCCAAATTCTTCTTCTAGTTCTCTCAAAGCATCTTTTTTAATTTTTGCAAGGTTTAGATTTTTTACCCATAAGACATGACCTGAAGAAGAATCTGTGTAATATTCTGGATAGGAACTTTTATTTTTACTTCTTTTTTGAACTAAATAATTAATTTCCCCTTTAGGAGATTTTGATAGTATAAACAATCGTGTAACCAAGTGAGTGATTTTTTTCTCATGTGCCTTTTTTCTTTCAATAGGATATAAATATTTAGAAATTTGACCTGATTGTAAATACTTTATATGTTCATCATCAATACAAGCCAACATTTCATTTTTCATTTTTGAACTTTCTCCTTATATATGTATAGTAATACGATCTCCTAATTTAAAACCTATTTTTTGTGATGCATTTCCCTGATTGATTGATATTTCAAGAAATCCTGTAGAGCCAACAAGAAATAATAATGAATCACTACGCACACTTGAAAAATGAGAAGTGAATATCCCTTCATATTTATTACTATTAAAAACTAAAATTATTTTCATGCCATCTTCTAAAGTTAAATCTAAATCCTCAAGTTTATTCCCAACCATTTGAATAGTTGTAGTTCCGTTTCCAAAAGAATCTATATATTGTATCGAACTATTAATACTTCTGTTTTCCAAATCTATTTCATTAATTATTATATTTCTAACAATATTATTAAAATTAAATATAGGTCCAAGATCACTCAAAGGAAAGTTTTTATATTTCGTGATATAGGCTCCTATAGGTGCCATAATATCTCTTCCATGAAATGTAGTAGATACTGGTTGGTTAAAATATTCTTCATTTTGAATACTAACACATTCTGATATTTCAGATATATCAAATACATTTGAAAAAATTCCATTATTAGGGCCAATAAAAATATAATCTGACTTGGTTTTCAAGGCTAAAAGTTCCCTCGATCCACCAACTCC
>JAHQWY010000274.1 GCA_029856445.1 Promethearchaeia archaeon | reverse complement strand
TAAATTAATAGGTAGGACTTTAATGAAATAGATAAAAAAAGATTTATCTTAATCAGGTGTAAGTTGATCAAGGTCCGATAAATCTAAACCGCTATCCATAACTTCTGGAGCTTCTGCTAAGAATTCATCTAAAATATCTTTTAATTCATCTCCCGATCTTTTTAGAATAAGTCGAATTAGACCAATATTAATGTCAGGATCTGAGATTAACGTGAGGACTCCTTTAGGACCGCATGATGAGGCGAAGATCTTACCCCCACTAAATTCTGAAGTTACTATTTCAAGATTACCAAGTTCAAGGTTCTTTCCTTGCTCTTCGCTTGCACAAAACACGGCACTAGCGATAGCGCCAATGCCATCAACGTCAGCAGGGAAATAGGAAAACTTCGAAACACTTGCAATAGTTAATCCGGTCCTATCAACCAGGATTACCTTTTTAATACCACTTTCACTTTTTATTATCTTACTTAGAATATTATCGAAGCTTTTGGTGTCAATACTGATTGCAATACACCTTTTTAATTAATTTTAGTAATTTAATATTTATATAATAATTTATTCTTCAATCTTTAAAACTATTATAATCATTTGAATTTATAAAATTATCTTTTTAAAATCTTTCATAGGAAATTTAGGAAAAACAGTTTTTAAGAAGATAGATTTAAAATTTACATATTAAATTCTTAAAAAATTTTATAGAAAAAAAATAATGCGAGATGAGATAGAAAAGAGATTACATCGAGTTATGATAAAAATACCAAAAAAAGGTTATAGGTGTCCTTACTCGAAAGATTGTGATAATTCAGAAAATAGTGCCAGATGTAATGTTTTTTATGATAAATGTTCAAGATATATAGGTTTTAAATCATTTTTTTAATAGATTAGATATAGTTAAGGTAATTAAGAATGGATATGGGTTTAAAAGGTAAGGTCGCATTGGTTTTGGCATCAAGTAAAGGGTTAGGATTAGCTTGTGCAAAAGGACTTTATAAAGAAGGGGCAAATGTTGTTATTTGTAGTCGATCTAAAGAAAAATTAGATAGAGCTAAAGAAGAAATAGAAAAAATTGATTCTATCAAAAAGGATGCAATGGTTGTACCTATTATATCCGATTTGATGTATGAAGAGCAGATAAAGAATCTTGTAGAAAAAACTTTGAAGGAATTTGGTAGGATAGACATCTTAATACATAATGCTGGAGGTCCACCATCTGGTCCCTTAGAAAAAATAACAAAAGAAGATTGGGTAAATTCGATAGATTTAAACCTACTTTCTTTCATTAAAATAACTGATTTAGTCATTCCAATCATGAAACAGCAAAAATTTGGAAAAATAATTGCAATTACATCAGTTTCAGTGAAACAACCCTTAGATAATTTAGTATTATCAAATACTACTCGTTTAGGAGTGGTGGGTTTTGCTAAGACCCTCGCAAATGTATATGCTAAAGATAATGTGCTAGTAAATGTAGTTTGCCCCGGACCAACTCTTACAGACAGGATGAAAGAATTGATTAATAAAACAGCGCAAGACACAGGAAAATCTTTTAATGAGGCAGAAAAAATTTGGATAGACCCAATACCCTTAGGTCGGTTAGGAAAACCTGAGGAGTTAGCAAATGTCGTAGTCTTTCTAGCTTCTGCTAAGGCTAGTTACGTTACAGGAACGGTAATACAAGTAGATGGTGGATTTGTAAAAAGTTCTATCTAGGATAACTAATCGTATTAGGTATCACTTAAATATTTCTAATTTTAATAAAATTAAAATTTAAATACTTAATAAAAAGCAAAAAAAGATTTTTATACGCCATATTTCCATTATGATCCTAAATCTGTTTTATTTCTTATTTGAATTAGTTAGAAGTGATAAGAAGTATACAGAAATCTATTAGATTAAATTTATCTTGTTGATGATTAAAAATGATTAAAAATAAGAAGAAAACTTGTTGTATGATATTGATATGTATTATTTTTTCTGGTTTTTTAAGTTTCTATTCTTTAAACCTAGAAAATAATTCTAAAGATTCGATTAATTCGAAACAAATTAAGACCTCAGCACAAGAATCTTATCTAAGGCAATGGATGGCAAATCCTTCTTTTTCATCTACGGAGAATTGGACATCACATAAAGGAGAATTAGGAGATCCAGATGATGTAAATGCAGAAATTAGTGGAGGTGAGGCAAATTTTGAAGTGTTTGGCGACAAACAAACGTTTTCATTAGTAGCAGATCCTCCCTTGGATGCAAATTGGACTGATGTTGAAAATCCAGCTTTTCCATTCTTTCCAGATACATATGGAATTAATGAAAAAGGATGCGAGGTTTATCATCATTGGAGTGAGGGTGCTGATCAATCTCCAAGTGTTCACTGGGATCAAAATATTACAATGCCAGTTAATATGTCAGATTATATTATAACTTCTGCTTCACTTAAATCTGTAGTTAATGGAACGGTTAAAGCAGATGATGGTGATTCCGAAGGAGTGGAAGCTGTTGATGATGCTGTAGAAGGTGGAACCCAATATGCTACTTATGATTATGTAAGATATTACGTCATGATTTCTGATTTTGAGAAAAATAAAATATATGAAATTGCTTATTTTCAAAGCACTAGTTTGGGAAATGATTCGGCTGGTGATCTAGACTATTTATATGATACTGACATGCTTACAGTTCCAGAAGAAAGCCTAATTTTCTTTCTTACTTCAGTTTTAAATAATGACAATTATAATTTCACAGTGACACTAGGAATAAGAATTTGGTGTGAAGATAACTGGGTCAGTGATGATGATTTTTGGGAATCTCTAGTGATTAATTATATAAATCTAACATTTACTTATGAGAAAAAGATTGATCAACTTACCTCAATTTCTTGGAATCAGGATACGGATAAACCTGATGATATCAACGAGATTAGTAATGATACAATAGTAGATAAAGCGATTCTCAATTTTAAATTTAAAACTAATGATACTTGGACAAGTCTAAGTCCAAATTCTGAGATCCAAATTTTAATTAATGGTATTAAACACTCAGAATCCATTAATTTATTAGAAAAAAGCAATACATCTTATCAAGAGGCCAAATCCGGAGGTTTTGATATTACATATTTAATAGAAGCGGATAAAAACATTAATCTTTCAATTCAATTATATATAGCTGATAATTTTAAACTAAATCGTACTATTAAAATTTCAATAGATGAGGTTTATCTTAATATCTCTTATACCATAATATTTGCTGACTATCAAACTAATTTACAATTATTTTTAAATGGTGAGAATAAGACGCTTTCTCCTTCTATTTCAGTTCCTATTGGTCAAAATCTAACAATCACTATAAAATATAATAATCAGACAGGTGGACACATCTCTGAGGCCGGGATTCAATTAACTGGAGTAGGAATACTAGAAAATTTGGAAGAATTTGCAGATAATTATTCAATTACGATTAATGCTACCGAACAATTGAGTATGGGAATTAATTATTTGAGCATTGAAGCTACAAAAACCAATTATCAAACAAAAACCATCAATCCAACTATCACAGTAAGAAAAATATATACAGAGATTATTACTACGTCTGGAGAATCCAACATTAATATCGGTAAGGGAGATGATGCTCAATTAGAAATTATGCTAAATGATACTGATAATGATAAATTGATAAGAGGAGCTATAGTAACATATACTTGGGATCTAGATCCTATTCCTAGAGTATTAACAGAAAATGATGGAATATATGAAGGAGTAATAGAAAATCCGCCAGAAGGTCTCTATACAATAACGATATCAGTTTTTGCTGGTGAAGATTATGAATTTGAGGATTTAGAAATACCTTTAAATGTGGGTGCTTCTAAACCAGGTATTCAACCTGATTTGGGTTGGTTAATATATATCCTAATTGGTGCAATCTTAGGTTTAGTTCTTATATTTACGCTATATCAAACGCACTTTAAATATCCCCCAATGGTAAGAAAAATAAGAAAATTAAAGAAAAAAGTAAAGAAAGCGAAAAAGATGAAGCCAATTTTAGTCAGTAAAAGGGAGGAAATTATTGGAAGAAGTATTGAAGATCAGAAAGATATTTTAGGGACAGAATTTATACGAAAAAAAGAAATTGAAAAATTTCTAATTAATAAGGAGGAAGATATATAAATGCCGCATGGTTATGTTATAACTGAATGGACGGAAGATCAAGGACTGATTGTTAAACTAAGTCATCCAGAAAATCTTGAAATTGATCTGGATGATATGATGCGAATTTTCTATGCTCATATAACGGGAGCAGGTGAGGCTGGAAATGTTTTAGTGCGATTAGAAAAAGCTCGTTCTAATGTTTCAAGTTATTTTACTGGTATGGAATCCGATATGCCTGTAATGATAAATTTAATGCTAGAATTAGGAGAAGACCCAGAAATGTTTGGCGAGGCACTGCTACATGAAGTTAATCGAGACGTGTTGGATTATTTAAAATATATGAGTACTAATGTATCAGAAAGTTATGAAATTGTAAAAAGACTACATCTTTATCTAAAGAATACATTAATTCTGTTAGATCGATTAAAAAATTTATCGAAGGAGCAACGATTAGCTCAGATATATATTAGTGAAAAAGCGAGGACAATATTAGAGGCTTTACAAGAAAGAGCGTTATCTAGAAGGGAACTGCAAGGGATCATAGAAGAGAAATTACAAAAAATAATAACTAATCTTGAATATATATTGGATCCTTTTGTCAAAACGGGATTAATAATGCAAGATTGGGTAGAAGGTGATACTGATATAACACTATTTCTATTAACTGATTTTGCAGTTTTTAGAACTCCAGCAATAAAATTAGTTGATGATGCTAAGAAAAATTTGCCAACCCCAAAACTCGCAACTGAATATCTTAAAGAAGTTTCTGAATTTTTTACAAACTACAAACCTAATCTTGAAGATAATTTAAAAATTGCTAGTACTATAATGAATCCAGATAACTATGATTACATTACTTTATTTAGGGAAAGAGCATATCCATTAAATAAGATTCCTAAAGGTCCTGGAGAGAGTTTAGATCAAATTGGGACTTTCTTAAAGGCAATGGAAGATAATCAAATATTAAAAATTATAAAAGATGAAAA
>JAHQWY010000273.1 GCA_029856445.1 Promethearchaeia archaeon | reverse complement strand
GTGGTATTCACTCCTGAAGGATCGGTACTTGAAACATCAAATTCTGGAGCTGTCGTTCCAAATAATTCATAAGGATCAGGAGAATTAATAGTAATGGAAGGAATATCAATATCAAGTCTAATAATCGCATCAGTATATCCAATTGAATTTGAAGAATCATTTGCATAGAATCTTATAGTAACCGTTCCATTTTCTAAACTATTCCATAAATTTTGATCAAAAGTACTATTTACATCTTCATCTAAAAGTCCACTCAATTCAATAACAGAAGAATTTTCACCAATTTCTAAAAATTCATACCATGTATAATTACCCGGTCCCCCAGTTATAGTTATAGAATAATTTGGGGCGACTTTTCCAAATAAAGTAAAATTATTTGGCGAATTAACTGAAATAACAGGAGCTGAAGAGATTTTAATATGATTATCTTCCTGTATCTTGTTAATTTGAAACAATTCTAAAGCATGATTAGATAAAATGGGTGAGAAGGAAGTACTAAATATTAATAATAGTATAAGAAGGAGATTACGTATTCTCTTCAATTTATAATTAGTCAATCGAAAAGATCTCTTTTTTTTAACCATGATGTTGATCAATTAAGGATTATATTATTCAATTCAATTGTAAGGATTCTATTAGCTATACACTTTTTTTTTTGTTTCTAACAAATAGTTCATGGATTTATTAACCTATCATGAAACAATGTTTGTTTATTTCAAACTACATATATATTTTATCTAAGATACTGTTTTTTCCCGTGAGAAAAAGGAAAATAAAAATATGAACAGTTAATGGGATTTCTGGTTAAATCTAGAGTATTAAATTCAAACCATAGTTAAACCTAAGACGAGAAATTAGAGTAAATCTAAATTTTTATAGAAATTTATTATTATAATAAAAAGAACAAATGTTTCAACTATAAGATCAACACCAAGATCATAATTATAATAAATTAGGATGCTTTTTTTCTTATTTTTAGTTTTCTATTGATTTCCTGACGTACCTTTTTGGGATCTCTATTTTCAAGGTTTATTTGATTTTCTTTTAAAAAAGCATTAAAATTTGATATACTCAAGCTGTCTAAATTTCTCCTTTCTGCCCATTCAAGGCTCTTTTTTATGATTTGACCCTCATTTCCCTCAATAAATTTAGGCAAATATAATTCTGCGAGAGATTCACTGAAAAAAATTGTTCGGAGAAGTAATCCTTTTGGATCAAAATGTTTATACATTGTAGAAAGTCTACTAGGGGTTACAGTATTAACGATATTTTTGCCTGCAGCCTGAATCTTTTTATAAATTGGATACCATTTTTCATGTCCCATTGGTTCTCGACCATCTCCTGGCACCCATTGTATTCCTGTAAGTTCTGGGATTGATAACAGGGCATCTAAATGAGGGATAGCTAAAGACCCATCTAAATGATATATAGAATAATCCATATGAGCAGCTTGAGCTTTAATATCTGGTAATGCAAATCTTTTAAACCAATTAGGATTAAGCATCGCACTGAAATCACATTGAATTGGGTACCATCGCTTTGCACTCCAAACATTGAGCCATGAATTACATCCATCATTATACTTTTCGATTATATTTTGAAGATCATCATAGACTTTTAAAGTCTTCTCTAGTATTATTGAACGGCATGTGTCTACAATATCAGGACGTCGTTTCATTGTAAGAATTATGTTTTTTGGTCCTAAAAAAGATGATAATATGTCTAATATACCTCCTAAGTCGGTCATCGAGATTTGATATTTTCCTTGAGACCTCTTTGCAGCATATTCAGTTATGCGCAATAATCTTGAATACCAAGGATTATCATTATTTAATTTTACGTTTTCAAGGAGGGGAACAATTTCATCAACAGAAGTAGGACGATTAAACCAGACAGTTCGAGTCTGATATTTGGGTACAACCCCAAAAACTGCAGCCATGATTCCCGCACCATAGTTTGGAAAAAATGAAGGAATGACTTCTCCTCCAAAATATAAATCTGGTAGTCTTTCTTCATAATTTTTAAGTATTTTTTCGATCCCATCAGGATTTTTAGCTAAATCCCATCCAAACCCAAAAACATCAAGAAGACTCATAATTGAAGCCCCTTCGTTTGGATAATAATAAGCTATAGTAGGACGATCGATAATTTCATGATCCCACCATGCTTTTAATCTTTCTTTTGCTTCACCAATATCTTCTTTAAATGCATTCATATATAAACAACAAATTAAGATTCATCAATCTTGATTTTTATTATAATTCTTATAATAAAATAATCTTTTTTAATTCAGAATCTTAAGATTAATTGTTATGGAAAGATTTAATTCTGCAAAAATTTCGGCTGAAGATGTTGCTATCGCCGATAATAATGCTCAATGGTTAGGAATTCCATTAATTCATTTAATGGAATGTGCGGGATATAGTATTGCTGATGAGATCGTAAAAAGATATAATCTTAGTGAAAAGTCAACTGTTGCTATTTTTTGCGGTATCGGAAATAATGGGGGAGATGGATTCGTAGTTGCAAGACATTTAAGTGCATTTAATATCAAATCTTTGGTAATTCTAGTTGGAATCCCTGAAAAAATTAGAAGTCAAGCATCACAGTTCAATTGGGATGTAATAAAGAATAGGATAAATTATTTGGTTAAAACAATAGTAGTTAGTGATTCTACTGAAATTGAGAAAATAAAATTATTGAGAGAAGATAGGAAGAATCTAAGTTTAATTGTTGATGGATTATTAGGTACGGGAATAACTGGAAAAGTTAGAGAGCCTATTTCAACAGCTATCGATGTTATAAACAAATTAAAAGAAGAAAGTGGATTAGAGGTCGTATCAATAGATTTACCTTCTGGGATGAACCCAAACACAGGAGAAGTAACTCATAAGGCTGTGAGAGCCGATTTAGTTGTGGCACTACATCGAATTAAGAGGGGATTAACTAGCAATAGCGAATATATTAAGAATTTAGTAATCAGATCAATCGGAATTCCATATGAAGCAAATATATTTGTAGGAAAAGGTGATTTAATTCCCACTCTTAAGTCTCGAAATATTGATAATCATAAGGGAAAATTCGGAAGGATGCTTGTAATTGGAGGATCCAAAAATTATTCTGGTGCTCCCGCATACAGCTCACTAGCAGGGATTCATTTTGGCATAGATTTAGTCATAACTTATGTTCCAGATGTTATTGTTGATAATTTAAGGAATTATTCTCCAAATATGATTGTAAGGTCAAGTCCTGGTAAATGGTTAAATATGAGTTCATATGATGAGATTGCAGAATTAATTGGATGGTCTAATGCAGTTGTTATAGGTCCAGGTATGGGATTGCAAAATGAGACTGAAGAATTATTAATTAACCTACTAGAAAAACTCAATCATGAGAATAAGTCATATGTGCTAGATGCTGATTCTTTAAAATTAGTGAAAAATCATCTCGAACTATTAAAAGGTCAAAATGTTATTTTAACACCACATGAAGGTGAATTAAAAGTAATGACTGATATTAAATTACCACCTTATGATCAAATTGAAGAAAGGAGTAAAGTTGTTCAGAAATTGGCTAAGAAATATAATTTTACACTTCTTGTAAAAGGACCCTATGATTATATTAGTAATGGAAAAGAAATAAAAATTAATCGTACAGGATGTCCAGAGATGTCAATAGGAGGCACAGGAGATGTACTAGCAGGACTTTGTGCTGCTTTTATGGCTACAGATAATGACCCATTTAAATCAGCATGTTCTGGTGCATTCCTTAATGGAATTATAGGTGAATATTGTAGAAAGAATATTGGGATGCGATTTACAGCAATAGATTTGATTAAAAATATTAATAGTACAATAAAGGAAGTACTTAATCTAAAATAGAACAAAATATGTTATATATTTTTATAACAAATTAAAATACATTGAAATGCGTTTTCATTTTTTGATAAAAATTTATTAATTTCTAATTTATTATATTATTAAACTAGTTATTATGATAACTAAGTTGAGGTTTTAGAATTAATATTTTGAGTAACAATTTCAAATTAAGATGAATTATTAAACCATAAACTAGTTTTCATAAAAGAATAGAGGAGATTGATTAAAATAACGCAAATGTTTCTTATTAATCCAGATGGAACAACAACCGAAATGACAACAGAAGGACCAATTAAAGATGTGTTAAAAACTGATGAATGCTATGTTCTCGTTGCTGATGATACAAGAAAGGTTTATCTCTGGAAAGGTATTAAAAGTAGTGTTAGATCTAAGTTTATTGGTGCAAAAAGATCTCAGGAAATCCGTGGTCAAGTAGGAATGCATTATAGTGTAATACCTCTTGACGAGGGTGATGAAGATTCTGAATTTATACAACTTATTGGTGGTAAAACAGAAGGAGGAATCGCAAAAGAAATAAAAAGTGAAACAGTTGCCCCACCAAGCGTTCATCCATTGAGAGAAAAGAATGTTTTTGGAGCCCCAGAACCCGCTGAAGGAATGAATATTGCAGGGAGTAAAACAAGAGCAGCACAAAATGCGGGTCCTTTATACAGAGGAGAGGGATCAATGACAGCTTACATACAAGAAGAAACTCAAATTGATTTTCAAGAGATCATGGGGAAATTAGAAGAAATCGAAATCCCTACTGGTTTTGAGAGAGAGTTAATAATAATTGGGAATCAGGCTTATTCTGTAGTTGAAAAAGTGCAACAATTTTTAGGGAAAAAGCAAGTTACTAAAGAGATTTCGAAAATGGGTGCAATTCCTGAGGGTATATTCTTCGCAGAAAATTACAGTCCTCGAATATTGTCAGAAAATGGAAAGATTCTTGCAATAGAGTTTCTTAAACGCTCTGGACAACCCTCTAAACCGGTAGAAGCTAAATCCAAGAGAGAATTATTAAAAGATCAAATTAAACAACAACTAGAAGGTAATTAAATAAATTTTTTCAATAATCTTTCTCTTATTTTATCTAGATAAGATTAAAATTTCAAATCTTCGCAAAATATAATTTTTTAAGTCTAAATTTTTTAAATATTATTAATTGAATAAAAAAAATTTTATACATTATGGCAGAATTAACTCCAGAAGAAGCGCATTCTCTCTCTAACTTCCTTAGCTCCATTACTGAATA
>JAHQWY010000272.1 GCA_029856445.1 Promethearchaeia archaeon | reverse complement strand
CTGGGACCAAAACTTGCAAAAAAATATCTTGAATACATACAAAAATTTCCTCCTGATAGTTCCTTAGGAGACCTTATTATACCATCAGCAGTAAAAATAACAGATGAAGGAATAAAAGTTTTAAGTGTGTCTCGTGTAAAAGAGGGAAAATTTGAGGAAGCATGGAAACTTGCAATTGACCAAAGAGCATTTTTCTTAGATGTTGAAGGATATGAAGGATCTATTGAAGTTTGGGCAACTATTCAAGAGGCATTGGCAGCAGTAGGAATGAAGCTTCCTTAAAAGTAAAAAAATTAACTAATATTATTACTTTTTTTTTTATTATATTTTTAATTTAGAAGACAAAAGAATATAATTCTACTATAATTATAGTGTCATAGGGATTACATTTCCCTAATCAAAATAGATATTTGGAATAAAGGGATCGAAGTTTGTCTACATTGATGAGAACTGCTCGCAATGGAAATACTCTCAAAATTATGGAGATTGTTGCCAAAAATGAACAGATTGATTTGGAATTCATAAGAAATGGGATTAAAAGTGGAAGAATCGTAATTCCAAAATCGAACCGTCGAGATTTAGAGACTCCCATAGGTATTGGAAAAGGATTATTGGTTAAAATTAATGCTAATGTGGGTTCATCAAAAACAGTGTTTAATATCAATGAGGAAGTCGAAAAAGCTAAAATAGCTGTTCAATATGGGGCAGATACTGTTATGGATTTAAGCACTGGTATTACTGAAGCAGATATTATAGCAATTAGAAAAAGAATCCTTGATGAGGTCAAGGTTCCTTTAGGTACCGTTCCTATTTATCAGACTGCACTAAGAGCTCTTGAGAATAAAGGAGCTATCATCCATATGGATGAAGATGACATGTTCAATGTAGTGGAAGAACAAGCACAGGAAGGTGTTGATTTCTTCACAATTCATGTTGGAGTAACACAAGAAATTGTAAATTTTCTAATAAATCACCCAAGATTAATGGGAGTTGTTTCGAGAGGTGGAACATTCCTCGCATCATGGATTTTAGAGAATGAGATGGAAAACCCTTTCAACAAAAGATACGATTATCTCCTCGAGATGGCACAAGAATACGATTTTACTCTTTCTCTTGGAGATGGGATGCGACCAGGAAGCATTTTTGATTCTACTGATTATGCTCAGGTTCAAGAACTACTCGAAATTTCTAAATTGGTAAAACGAGCGTGGGCTGCTGATGTCCAAGTTATGGTTGAGGGACCAGGTCACATTCCTGCTAATGAAGTTGAACGAAATATCAAAATTCAGAAATCATTATGCGATGAAGCACCCTTTTATGTATTAGGTCCGCTTGTTACGGATATTGCTCCAGGTTATGACGATATTGTCGGTGCTATAGGAGGAGTACTTGCGGGATTAGCCGGGGCTGATTATTTATGTTATGTGACTCCATCTGAACATTTAGGACTACCCACAAAGGACGATGTCAAAAGAGGTGTTATTTCATCCAAGATTGCTGCTCACGCTGTTAACATCGCGCGCTATGGTAAAAGAGTTTCAAACTGGGATTATAAGATGGATATTGCTAGAAAAGAACTCAATTGGGAAGGTATGATTAAACAAGCAATTGATCCTGAATTAGCCAGAGAGATTCATTATCGCAATGGCTGTGCTGAAGATGATGAAGAAGTATGTAGCATGTGTGGAGAATTTTGTGCAATAAAACTATTAAAAAATGCTCTAGAAAGCAAGAGAAAATCTATTCTATAAGTTTCTTTGCCTCTATTATATCATTATTACAAACCACTGTTTTTTTGTTCATCATGTCGGTTTTCTTTTCCAAATTTTCATTGATTCAAATATAAAAACACAGGTACAGAATACTATAAAAAATAGAAAGAGCAAACTCCCAGGATTAGTAATAAAAACGTCACCATATTTACTGGCAAGAAAAACATAACTCACAACACCCATAATATTAACTATTAAATATAAAGAATATCGAGGAATCATTAAAGAACCTAAGTGAAAATAAAATCCTAATACGCCTTTTTTTACATCTTCTTTTACATAATATTTACCATCTTCTTCGTTTTTTGAGATAATCCCTGCCTTCAATAATTTATTAATTTGGTAAGAAGCAGTTCCAGGAGAAACAAATTTTAAAGCTTTCTGAATTTCCCTTACCCCCGCATGATTATGTGTTAAAATGTACCAATATACTTGGAGAGTTTTACCTTGCAATACTTTTTTCCGATTACCATTAATATTATTTCCATTTATATCAGGATCTGACATTGCAAGTAAGGTCTCTTTTTTTGATTTCGAGGATCTATATGTTATTGTAAGTCCTTCCTTTTTATACTTTCCCCCTCTTGGCGTCATAAGAAATCCAAATCCTGCTGAGGTTTTTTAAATTTTTTACCATTTTGATATATAATAAAAACGGAAATTCCAACGATGATTACACTTATAATGAGAATAGGTGACAAATAATTTAACGTTGGTGGAAGTATACAATCATTATCTTGAATTACATTTCCTTGGCAGCTTATTTCAAGGATACATTCATCATTTCCTTTTAATTTGTTTCCTGAGATGGTGTTATAATTGCTAAAATAGAGAACTATCCCCCACTGGTTGTAAGTTGCGATGTTTCCCGAAACAAAGTTATAGCAACTATTGTAGAGAAATATCCCACATTCCTTATTATTAGTAGCGGTGTTTCCTGATATGATGTTAGAATTACTATCTATTAAAATTATCCCACTCCAATTATTGTTATTCATAACATTTCCCGAGATAGTGTTATTAAAACTTTCATCCATCCATAGTCCATGCATATTATTATCATTCATAGTGTTTCCCGAGACAATAAGGTTATTATGACCACCTCCTATATTTATCCCACACATGTTATTCTCATTCATAGTGTTTCCCGAAACGACAGTGTAATGACTCCCTACTAAATATATACCACTCCACGTATTGTTATTAGCAGTGTTGTTCGAGATGGTGTTGTTATAACCATCAAATAAATACATCCCACCCCGATTGTTATTTAGAATATTTCCAGTTATTGTGTTGTTATAACCACCCCCAGTATAATCCAAACCATCGCCTAATACTATCCCCACCTGACTATATGAACAATCATTACCAATCAATTGGGAATTATTAACATTCATTAATCTGATTCCAGCATCTGATCCCCAGTCAGTATTATAGAGTGTACAATTTTCGATTTTAAAGTATACATTGGAATTTTCAATCGAAATAGAATTTCCAGAACCGCCACCATCTATTACCAAACCTTCTATAATATAAGGGTCAGAATAAGTGCCACTTCCCGTACAATTTCCAGCATTCCTAAAATCAACCCACCCTGAATTATTGATTATACGAATTTTACCCGATACTACAGAGATTTTTGGTTTTTCCTTATCAAAAGTAATTTCTTCGGTATTGCCTGTAATAATTAATGGGTTAATGGTAACCATTGGTACGAAAGCGAAAAGAATTCCAAATATGATCAAAATGATTGTTTCTGATTTTGTATTTGATTTCATATTAGTTTCGCTATAGTAGTAAAATTTTGAGTTACAAATTTGTTAAATAATTAATTATTCTAATATCTTAAATAACTATTTTTTGTACACTCCGTTCAGAGATCTGTACACCTCAAAATTACCTTATATTTTATCATAAGAAAGAGTATTTCTAAATAGATAGACTCGGTTTGCTTTTCTTTTTATAAACTTATAAGAAATTTTTTATAAAATTGAGGCATAATTTACTAAGGAAAATGAAAAAAGTACTCACAATTGCGGGATCTGATTCTGGTGGTGGTGCGGGAATTCAAGCAGATTTAAAAACTTTTTCTGCTCTTGGAGTATTTGGGATGAGTGCCATCACAGCATTAACAGCCCAAAATACTGTTGGAGTTCAGGGAATCTATGAAATAGATCCTATTTTTGTAGGGAAGCAGATTGATTCTGTAATGTCTGATATTGGAGCAGATGCATGGAAGACAGGGATGCTCGCAAATGCAGAAATTATTCAAATTGTAGTTGATCGCGCTCAAAAATATAATGTAGAGTTTTTAGTAATAGATCCGGTAATGATTGCCAAAGGTGGAGATCCATTACTAAAACCTGAGGCAAATAAAACACTCATCTCAGAATTAATTCCATTAGCGTATGTGGTAACGCCTAATCATTATGAAACTCAAGCAATAGCTAATATAGATATAAATGACTTAGAAGACACACGGGAAGCTGCAAAAATAATTCATGAAATGGGCGTTAAAAATGTAGTAATAAAAGGGGGACATTCACGAGATCCCAAATATGCAATTGATTTACTTTATGATGGATATAAATTTATAGAATTTCACGCACCTCGTATTGAAACTAAAAATACTCATGGTACAGGTTGCACATTCGCCTCTGCTATTGCTGCTGAATTAGCTAAAGGTACAAATATTAAAAAGGCAGTTCATATTGCAAAAGCCTATTTAACAACGGCAATTCAAAGAGCTGATATTTTAAATATTGGCCGTGGACATGGACCCACTAATCATTCTCAGGGTTATAGTGTGAAGATAGATATAGATTTAATAAGAGTAAAAGAGGATTAGTTCATCTTTTTATTCTTTGATACGCCCAATCTGCTTTCTCCTTCATTCCAAGTGCTTCATACGATTTCCCAAGAAAAAGAAAGCCGTCGGGATAATCGAAATTTAGCTTTACTAATTTGAATAAGAAATTGATTGCTAAATCATATCGCCCACGCAAGTAATTTGCCATTCCAAGTAGAAAAAGAATTTTCAAATTACTCTCATCAGAAGATCTATCATTATATGATTCCATAAGTAATTCGATAGCATCATCATATTTTTTTCCATCGATTAAATGTTCAACTGTTTCAATAAATTTAAGGAAAATGATCTTTTTTGTTACAGCTTCCATTTTTACATTTGCTTCATTTTCTAATTCTTGGTCTATTGCTTCTTGTTTTTCTTTCTCTTTCTCTTTTATAAAATCCTGAAATTTTGCTAATACACTATCAGGATAAGGATCGCTACATAA
Source organism: Promethearchaeia archaeon (assembly GCA_029856445.1). Lineage (GTDB taxonomy): Archaea > Asgardarchaeota > Lokiarchaeia > Sigyniarchaeales > SOKP01 > Loki-b32. The sequence continues at coordinate 76 of JAHQWY010000272.1, read as the reverse complement.
AGGGCAGTTTTTAGAATGCAATAACCAATCTGCTAAACAATGATAATGAATCGGGTGTCCATTATCACACTCAAAA
>JAHQWY010000271.1 GCA_029856445.1 Promethearchaeia archaeon | reverse complement strand
GACAATAATTCTTCCGCTTCATTTAATTCTTTTGACATTAATCCGAATGTTCCTCTTAAATTAAAAACGCTTGGATTTAAAAAGGGGAAAGAACGTTTTGCTTAAAAAGCTTTTGACACTAGCTTACTGTTTTGATAATCTTTTCAAGAAGCTATTTTTACTAATATTTTTGACCAATTATTTATTAGACTGAAACGTCATATAATTAGTTAAGATTATATATTCTTCCGATAAATTAATTTATCAAATTTGGTGAACTCTACTTTTGGTATTAAAAATAAATGGATGGATTGATGGAATTACCGCATCAGGGGTAGTTCTTTTAGGTATTATTTTCGGTCTTTTCTTTATCTATAAATCACGAAAAACAGGCGCAAAATTACTTCTTTATTTAGGTTTAGCTAATATGCTTGCAGGATTAATGTTTTTAGGAGTATTTTCAGATTTTTTATTTGTCCTTTTTCTAAGAGAGAATATAAAAAACAATGGAACTGTGGCCATATTATCATACATCTGGTTTGCTCCTGTTATAATAACCGCAATGTACATTGGAACAGAACTTTTAATCCCAAAAATAAAGAAATATATTTTTATCATAATCTTGGTTATCTCAATCTTCTTTGAAATTGTAATCTTCATGGATCCCCTAAATTCCTTCAATTTTAAACCCGATCCGCCTGATCCACCCGATGGGGTTCTAATTGATTACAATGTTAATCTATTTACTCTAGCAGGAATGCTAATGGGTGGTTTGTTATTACTTGTGTTAATCTTCCTTGGATTTGGATTTCTAATTAAAGGTCTAAATTCCTCAGGAGTAATCAGGAAAAATTTCTTGTATCTATCAGCTGGTTCTTTATGTTTTTGCATATTTGGATTATTAGAAGGATTAACTGAACCTGGAATTCTTATGGTCGTAGTGAGAATAGGTTACCTTACCTCATTTTGGTTGATGTATGTAGGGTTAAAAAGTTAATTCTTTTTTTTTTTATCGATTATTATTTATATTAAAACATTTTATTATTAGTTATATTCAAATAATTTACAATGAGTATTACTATCATCCTTCGACTATTATGGAAAGACAAATAATTAAGGGTATTATATACAATGATTTGGATGAACAGGTGGGTCCTAATCCTAAACTGTACCTTCCAGAAGATTTTTCTCAATTAGATTTACTCCATATTAGTGTTAAAACATTTGCTGTACTTACAGGTGAGGGAGGAGTTATACCTGAATCCTTGGTTGTATTACCATTCCCATCCCTACAGTTAAAAGGTTTGATTAAATATATTCAATGGGAAGATCCTAATAAACGAGGTGGTGTTGGTCATTCTAATATCGCAGTTTTATTTCAAGAAATGGATGATGTAGTTTTTTATAAATATATGAGGGAAATTTCAGTTCCTTTCAATGATATTACTCAAAATATTATATATCTAGAAAAATCAGATGCTAATGAGGAACAAATTTTCAATGAATTAATAAATCTTGAAAATGCAATCACTGAACTTCTCGACGATTTTAGGAATCAAGAATTAAAAGAATCTAAAATGGAGGCTTTATCAGATCAGGTTATAGATCGAAGTATGATTGATTTCCAATTTAAGATAATTGTGGTTGGAGATCCAACTGTTGGAAAAACAAGTTTAGTCTTGAGATATACTAATAATGCATTTAGGAGATCATATGTATCTACAATGGGAGTTCATGTTTCTAATAAAATTTTTAAAGCTGAAGATTCTACAATTATTCAACTTGTTTTATGGGATGTGGGAGGTCAAGAAAGATTTAAAGTTATGAGAAAACAGTTTTACCAAGGATCTGATGCGGTATTTTTAGTTTTTGATTTAACTAATCCTGAATCTTTTAGTAATATCCCAGTATGGATTTCGGATATTAAGAAACAAACCGATTTGAGTGAAGAAGATATTATCGGTTATGTCATTGGTAATAAAAAAGATTTGGAGAATGAAAAGAAAATAAATAGTGAGGATGCTCAAATATTAGCCCAAAAGTTTAATTTAGGATATCTTGAAACTTCCGCTCTATCAGGAGAAAATGTGAATTATGCCTTCACAACTCTCGCAAAAATACTTTACAAATCTAGATCGCAATAGAGACTAATTTCATCGTGAAAGACTTGTTTCACGAACATTAAAAAGTGGTTATTTTAAGGAGAAGTTAGTTCTATGTCCTTCGCACCATAGAATAGTCCTGTTTTTGCTTTAATCTTTTTTCGTATTGCTCTCGTTTTAGTTTTGCTTTCCTTAGCATATTCTCATACTTTTTCACCATTTTTGCAATTTTTTGCTCTAATTTTCCTATTTCAATACTCGCTGGAACTAGTCCTTTAGTATAACCAGATTGCTTTAGTTTCACACGACAATATGCAACGATATTCTTAGCATTACTTTTAACAATATCCTTTTCGATTCCCCCCAATTCTTTACCATTTAGAATTAGAGCTCTCCTTCCACCTTTTTTAAGAGGACTAATTAATCGCAGAAGTTCATCTTCTATTTTTATGGGTTTACCGTCTGAACCAAGTTTCACCCACTTTGCTCCTAAAGATAAATTTTGCAAATTTATTTGATTCTCAAAACCTTTAATATTAATAAAACTATTCTTTTCAAGATTTATTTTTCTTAAATTTATAAGATTCCTTAATCCTTTGATTTCTGTTACTTTATTATTGTATAAATTCAATTCTTTTAATTTAGTTAGATTATCTAAACCTTTAATCTCATCAATTTGATTATTACTGAGATTCAAGACTTGTAATTCAGTCAGGGTTTCAAGGTTTTTAATTTCAGAGATATCTTTAATCCCTTTCCCTGAAAGTTCAAGAGTTAGAAGATTATTCTTTATTATAGGTTGAAACTCCTCTTTTTTATATATTACGGACATGATTATTATTTTATTAGGTAAGATTAGTTTGTATAAATAAAAGCAATATGGATCATCTTCATAATAAGCAAATATCATTTTTATTGCTTTCTTAAGTGAGTTTTCTTCAAAAAAAGACAGATTAATTAGACTAGTAAGGATAAATACTATTTTATATTCTATTATTTATATTCTATGATCAAACGCATTAAATTTTAAAAAACTACTTTAGTATATCCACTTTTTCCTGAATTATGTCCCAAGAGATTATTAAGGCAATCGTGTATACTTCACTCGATGAAACCCTCGGTCCGAATCCTCTTTTATGGATTCCACTTGATTTATCAGAAAAAATACGTATGGGTGTAAGTATTAAAACTATCACTATGCTTACTACAGATCAAGGAATAGTTCCAAATTCTTTAGTAATAATGCCTTTTCCTGCCTTTAAATTAAAAGGTATTATCAAATACATTGAGAGAGAAGATAACTCTCGAAGAGGGGGTGTTGCATTATCTTCAATTGCTCTATTATTCAATGAGACTGATGATCCTATTTTTTATAAGTATATGGATTATCTTGAACCAATGTTTACTGAATGCGCTGAAAATCTTATTGCTTTAGAAAAAGGGGAAGCAAAAAGTGATGAAATTTTTATTGAAATTCATCATTTCCGGCAAAAATTAACCCAATTATTAGAAGATTTATATCAAAAAGAAGTCTCGAATTCTGAATTGGAAGCTTTTCCTACAGAAGAAATTAAAGAAGAATTATTAGAGTATAATTTCAAAATAGTAGTATGCGGTGATCCTGGAGTAGGAAAAACTAGTACAGTTTTACGCCTTACAGACAATGCTTTTATGCGAACTTATGTCCCTACCCTTGGTGTAAGCATCTCCGAAAGACTTATGAAATTAGGGGATAAACACGTTAATCTAATCTTATGGGATATTGCAGGACAGTCTAAATTCGAGGTAATGAGAAGACATTTCTATAAAGGAACCGATGCCGTGATTCTAATATTTGATCTTACCAAACGTAAATCATTTGAAAGTGTTCCTAAGTGGATTAATGATATAAGAAGGTATGAACAACGAATAACTGGATTAATTTTAGGAAATAAGGAAGATCTATTAGATGAGCGAAAGGTATCCTCAGAAGAAGCCTTAACGATAGCCGAAGCGTTAAATCTTGAATATATTGAAACATCTGCATTAACGGGTAAAAATGTAGAGCAAAGTTTTTATAAAGTAGCAGAGACTTTATTTAAATCAAAATAACTGTAAAAATTTGATAAAAGATGGATTTTGAAGAAACTATATATAAAAGGAGAACCATTAGAAGATTTAAGCAAGAGCCAATCTCTTTAGATACGTTGAAAAAATTAGTAGATTTTGCTCGTGTTGCTCCAATGGCAAGAAATGTTCAAGCACTCGAGTTTATAATCGTTGAAGATATTGAAATGAGAAAAAAATTATTTCCATTAGTAAGTTGGGCTGGATCACTTCCTCAAGACCAAAGAACTCCTGAAAGTGGAAGAGAGCCCACTGCTTATATTATCGTTTTAGTAAATACCAAAATTAAAAGATCATTCGTAGATTTTGATGTGGGTGCCGCTGTTGAGAATATATTACTTGGTGCAGCAAGTTTCGGAATTGGAACTTGCTGGATGGCTGCGATTAACTATAAGAAAATAAGAGAAGTATTTGAGATTCCTGAGCATTATGATCTAAAGCAAGTTATAAGCTTAGGCTACCCTGATGAAGAATCAGTAATGGAAGCTTACAAAGATTCATTCAAATACTGGAAAGACTCTGATGGGAAAATGCATGTTCCTAAAAGAGATTTAGATGATATAATTCTCAAAATATACTGAAAAAAAAATATTTTTAAGCTCCTCTTTTAAAGAGAGAATAATCTATTATGAATCTATTAATTCAGTATTGGTCTCTTTAGATTTATAATACAATTCTTTGATTGAAACAATCCAAGAAAACATCGAATATTTGGAAAAAAAAAATAAAAAAAGAAGTATTGTTGAAAATATTAAATTCAAACAGTTTAAAATTAAAATGTCATATATAAATTTTTATTCAAATTGGGCTTCTTTTTAATTACCTAATTATTTCAAAAAAAAAAGTGATTATATGAGATTTGATATCAAATTAAAATGGCCGATAAGTTGTTATGCGGGAATTCTAGTTATCCTATTGTATTGTATTTTTACCTTTACTTCGATAGCTCTATTTCCACCTCCATTT
>JAHQWY010000270.1 GCA_029856445.1 Promethearchaeia archaeon | reverse complement strand
TATCAGGGTATAGTTCCTGAAGAAAAAAAAGACCTACTCTCGTTACCAGGAGTAGGAGCCAAAACAGCTAACTGTGTTTTAGTTTATGCATTCAAAAAACCCGCAATACCAGTAGATACTCACGTACATAGAATTTCAAATCGCCTAGGGTGGGTCCATACAAAAGTTCCTGAAATGACAGAAAAGAATCTAATGGAGATAGTACCTAAGGAACAATGGATTCGGATAAATAGATTATTTGTTAGGTTTGGGCAACAAATCTGTTTACCAAATCGTCCTAAATGTGATATTTGTCCAATAAGTCAAAGTTGCTTAAAAGATTTTTCAATGGAAAATGCATTAAGAAGGAAAAAAAAAGAATCTAATTCTATTAAAGAACCTAAATCTTAAGGTAAAAGAGATTTCCGATAATAGAAGAAATAAGCTAATAGAAGGCCGGCTAATAAACCGAAGATATGAGCCCAGATATTAATTCCTGGTAAAAAAGAAGCCGTAATAAAATACAGTATATAAATTAAGGCAAAAGGTAGAAGAGAGCGTTCCTCCGTTGCTATCATAAAAAAAACAACTCCTATAAGACCAAATATAGCCCCTGAAGCTCCTAAACTTACTGAATCGAGAGGTAGAAAAAACAACGAAAAGATATTCCCAATTAATCCAGAAGTAAAATATATTAATAAATATTGAATCTTTGAGATCTTAAGGGTAATTTCAATAGTAGCTCCAAATATTAGTAAAGCAAACATATTCGAGAAAAGATGAATTATATCAGAATGAAGAAATATAGGGGTTAATAATCTCCAAATTTCAAGGTTATACAATATTTTTCTATTGATCTGGGCAAAAAATAGAAGATAGTCGAGAGGTAAAGCAATATTAAAAATAAAATATCCAATAATATTAAAAAAAATCAAACTTAGTGTGAGTTTTGCATCCTTTAGATTTTCAGCATCCAAAAGAAACATAATTATTAAATATTTTAATAACAGATTTGAACTAGACAGTTAAAAATTAATATAAAAAAATATAATAACTTATTTTTATATTATTCTTTTAACATCATAAGTGATTAATTTGGATAAAGACGAAGCATTCAAAGAGCCGTTAAAGTATAAGAAAAAACGCTTATTAGATACTTTGGTTATAAACCAAATTCTAAAGGACAAGCGGTTAATTAAAGCTTTTATGGAAATCCCCTTAGAAAAGTTTATTCCTGATAAATTTAAGAAGTTAGTTAGACCGTATGAGGATCAACCTAATTTATTTTACTATGATGAACGAAATCCGAAAAGCTATCGGACAATTTCTGCGCCTCATATGATCACAATAATGCTTCAAGGATTAGCGTTAGAATCTAATGATGATTTATTAATTCTTGGTGCAAAATCAGGCTACATAGCTGCTTTAGCACATAAATTAGCACCTAAAGGAGAGATTGTAATACTTGAAGCTAATTCTGAAATTGCTAAAATCACAGCTGAAAATCTTAAGAAATTAAATTTGGATAAAAATATTACCATTAACATAAAAAACCCTCTAAAAGGTATGCCAGAACTAAGTCCTTGGCAAAAAATTTTAGTAACAGGTGCTATTGAACAAAGAAGGATTTATCCGTTATTACAACAACTTGATAAGGATGGAGGAGTATTGTTCGCACCAATAGGGCAAGAGTTTATTCAGACATATACTCAAATTTTAAGACAAAATGATGAATTTTTTGGTAAACAACAGCTTCAAGTAAAATTCTCACCATTAATTACTCAAATAGAAATAGATGAATTAGAACTGATAACAGATTTTGATAAATTTGAAATTTCAAACAACGAATCAACTGAAAATGATATCGAGAGTTTGAACCAACTGAATAAAAAAATAGAAATTAAATATAATACAAGCATTCTTGATAAAATTACTTCTGAATCAATTGTTAGAACTAAACCTATTAATGAAGAAGAACGTGAAGAAGTATTATTATATCTAAAAGAGATTGTAAATAATCTCCTCAATTTGAAGAAAGAAGAAAATATTGATAATTGTTTTGACCTAGTAGATAATATAGAAAAATCATTTGAAAAATTAAAAATTTATAAAAAGGATTTTGAAATAAAAATTAAAAGAGGGCAACAAATACTAAATCAAATAAGATCATACAATATCATCAGAAAAGAATTAGAAAAACAAAACTTATCGGATTCGGTAGTGATTGAACAGAAGATTAGAGTTATAAATAACCAAATTGAAGAAATAAATGTTTTACTAGGGTATTTAACAAAAGAAATGAAAAGAATTGAATCTATTTATTAATTTTTAATAATTCTTAATCTTATTCTAAAACTTCTCTTTACTTTTCGAAAATTTCTCATTCAAATTATTGTAAGTCATCAGATATTTGTTGCTGGCAAATAAGATTTCAATTGTTATTAATAAATCCTACATAAACTATTATAAATACGATAATTATTAGCAACAAATTCAGTGGTGTTGGAATAATACGATTCGGAGTTTTTTCCTTAAATTTTTCATATTTATCACCATATCTTGGAACAAAGACTAATTTCTCTTTAACTAAAGCGTGAAATTCTAAAAAAACATAAAAAAAAGGACATAATATCAGTGAAATAAGTGAATCCGATATGAGTGCTGCCCCAAGATAAAATATTATCCATCCTGAATAAATAGGATGTCTAATAATTCTAAAAATACCAGAGGTAATCAAATCAGATCTAGTTATATGTTTGTTTTTATATGCTTTTTTTGCTTTTTTAACAAAATTTATACCGATAATCATGAAGGCTATGCCCAACAATGCAAATAAATTCCAATAATCACCGAAATAACTCGAATTTTCAGGAAAAATAACTCTTAGAAAGCTTGAATTAATTATCGGTATCGTTATTAATACAAATACACAAATTATAGGAAATGACCTATAAAACAATTTAATCACTTTGCTTTTTTTTTCCTTTACCTTATGAAATAATATCCAGTAAAGGGAAAAATTTGAAAAAAAAATTATTACTAATATAATAGTTAGTATAAAAATCATTTCATTAACTTCGATAATTAAGCTTTTCTTAGCTATTATATAATAAATTAATATTGTTTGAAATAATTTTTTTAAAATAGAATATGTTAAAATTTAATTTTTAATTTAAAATATTAAAACTCTTGCTTTGGTTATTAGAATGGAAGAAGAAGATAAACTTTCAAGAGACGAACTAGAATTATTCTATGAAATTTTATTTAAAAGAATTATGGAGATAATGAAAAAACCAGAAATTGAGTTAGATCCCTTTGGGGAAATGATTAATAGATTATCTGTTTTATCTGGCATATTTTCTTTTAAAGGGATGATCTCCTTAATCCCTGAACTAATTGCGTATGCTATTAAATATGGTATGATGGTAGAAAAGGCTTATGAAGAAGAGCAATTAAATTTAGAGGAAGATGAACAGGGTGTAGAAAATGAGAAAGATCAAGAAAGAAGGATTTCAAGGATTAAAAAAGATATAGATAAGCTTAATATGTATTTGTAACATCCAGGAAATTCTATCTCTTCAATTTTTTTTATAAATGAGTATAGGAATTCATTAAAAAAAATTAAAAAAATAGAAATAAGTATAATAAAACTAAAAAATTACGTATATTTATTTTTAAAATCCTGTAATTTAGCTAGAACTTCATCTCTCAATGAACCTACAATTATTTTATCACCAAGAGCTTTCATTTCCCTTGCAAATGCTAATAATTGATGAAGTATTGGCCCTGGAGGTAAGTCATCTCTCCTCCTTTCTAGAATATTTCCCAAAATTTCTCCAGAAGGTGCTCGATCAATTACTTTATAGATTTCAACAAAAAGATCATGTATTTTACCTACTTGAGAGTCTGCTACGTGAGCTTTTTGGTTTTCAGTATCTGATTGCGTGGATTCTGAAGGACTTGATGATTCTCCTCCACCTCGGCCTAAAACAATAATAACAGGTTCAGATCGGGGATAATCTCCTGCTCCAGAGCAATTGTAATTAATGCTAACGGATGATCCTCCTTTTATTTCAGTTAGCTTTACATGTAATTCTGATAGATTTCCTACTTGTACTACTTCATGGGTTGCATCAGGTGGAGGTGTAAATTCAGATAGTATAAAACCAGTTGGTATAATGTCTTTTACTAACACATTTTCTAATTCGACATCTCCTTTATTTTGTACTCTTACTCCAATGCTAAATTCCCCTTCAGTAAATCCAGGTTTAATACTTTTGAGAGTTTTCAATTTACGCTTTACATACCTTACTTTTAATTCTGGTTCTTCATCTGGTGCTCTAATAAATGATTTTCCTTCTATTGGACAATTGATCTCTATTTTTACTGGAGTCATATATTTTGTTTCTGTGGGAGGACGAGGATTTCTTGCTAGTAGTGGATAAGAGATTACCATCTTTTTTCTTCTAAGAAATTCATTTGATAGATTATGCAATTCTATATAAATCTGGTGGTTTTTAGAGAAATCTTGATCACTTGGGTCTAATAAAATTTTTTGGACAAATTCTTCCCTGGAACTAATATCAATGTCTCCCAGAGTAATTTTTATATCTTTAACTAAAGGAGGAATAAAATCAGCAGGAATCTCATCCGATAGGAAAAACTTTTCTATATTTGAAGAACCATCATTAATGATTGTGTTTATGATAGACATATCAGTATTAGCATATGCATCTACTTCTGGAGGATTTATCGCTTTTTCAATAGTTGCGCTTAGTACATCGTATATAGTTGATTCTTTGACAATTTCACCGACAACTCTAGGAATTACAACAAACATTGGAGTAAATCCTATCTCTGATGTTAATTCTGGTACATCTTTAGACTCAACTTGAAAATCAAAATCCCATGATTCATCAGGATTCAAGATTTTATCAGGTGTCTGAGAAACAACTGTTTCACTCCCAGTAGTTATTTTTTGAGTTACCTTTGCATCCTCAAGTTTTACTTGGAATCCAGATTCATTAATAAATTCAACATTACAATCCCATATACCAGGTTGAGAACCTTCATCTCGATCAATTCCACTCATCGAATCAGTTAGTCCTCTTACTTCAGGATTTATCATAGTTAATTTATAATTATTAATCAAATAATTCACAGTTAAAACACCAAGGTCTTGAGATGATAATTCTTTTATATTAACCGTAAAGAA
>JAHQWY010000030.1 GCA_029856445.1 Promethearchaeia archaeon | reverse complement strand
GCTTTACATCCCTGAGGATCACACTTATGTAGCATATTTTTTTTAATGATAACTTCTCCCTTTAAAGGTGAATCTATAGAGAAACAGTGAGTAGGACATTCTTTTTCGATTTTGAAGTAACTCTCTATATGATTCCTCTCTCTTACTTCTAAACACAAGAGACAAATGTCATTTTTTTTATCCTCAATACATTTATCCATATCGATTTTGTAGAATTTACCGATTCTTGGATACTGATTCAAATCGATTTGTCCCTCAGGCTCTATATTCTCATGAAATGCATCATTAGGGCAAACAACGGCACAAAGCATGCAATAACAACACTTTTCGTAATCAATTAAGATTTTTGGATTGCTATCATCTAAAATTTCTTGAGCAATCTCAGGAATCGGTCCAAGTTCGATAGCCGCAGTAGGGCATATTAATTTACATAAAGAACATCCTATACATTTTTTTATGTCATACGTTAGTTTTTTATCAACGTTTTGATATTTCCATTTAAGAATTAATTGATCTGGGTTGATCTCAAGATCTTTTTCTATTTCTTCATCTTTAGTTTCTTCCTTAGAAATCATATTTGAAATTGTGTTCTTATATCTTATAATAGCTGAATTTTAATTATTTCAACTAAACCATATCTAATAATCTTAACTATTAAATATAAAAAGAAGATGGATAATAAAGATTATTCTAATCCTTATTAAAATACAGATTCATTATACAAATTTTTAGCTTCATTATGAATAATAATCGTAACTTGCTCGATCAAAATCATAAATATATTCAATTGGTATACCATCAGGTTTAAGGTCTGGAGGAGCATAAATCAATCTTAAATCAGGAAAGAATGCTCCGATTCCTTTTCTCGCGAGTAGAACTGCAGGATGATCCGCATCCTTAAATACATCCTCACTTATTCTCAACGTAATCTCCCTACACTGTTGTTCATTTAATACTCCTAATGAATGTATATATTCATGTAAAAGAATATGATAAGTATACGCCCAAACAATTTCATAAGGTTGTTGTTTGAGAAGTATCTTTAAAGGTGTTTTATTCATTACTATATCTGTTCCTGGAGAGAAATGCATACCACCAATAAATGCTCCTCTATACATGCCCATTTCGACAAGTCCTAAAGTCAGACCTGCTCTTTGTCTCCCTGTAAGATTTCGAACATCGTTCTTCACTTGTTCGAAAATCTCTGGCATTTCTCTCTTTAAATCTTCAAAAATTATTATAAATACCTCACAATATCTATTTTCTTTTATTATATATCAAAAAACCAATCATCTTCATCTTCTTTTAGAAAATCCATCATATTGGTTAAATCTTTAAGTAAATGGCGAATAGTTACTTTGGTCGTATCCCTCCTGATAGGTCCCATCTCTGAGAAAAACATATCATCTAATAATTTATCGATGTTTATTCTTTTAAAATATCTAGTAGGATTGTAAAACAACGTATAAAAAATCTCCTTTTCTAGATTGGGTTGTTCTTTAGTCTTAAGATTCTCATCATATTGTTCAGCCATTAAGTTTTTTAGCTCAATAATAAAGCATTCTTTATTATGAAGTAATACATTTCTTTCTTTTTCTAATAAACTTGTTTTATGCTCAATTTCTTTTAGTTTTTCCCCGATAAATCTGAATTTTTGATTTGTATTTTTTATCTTTTGATAATCAATATGACATCCTGTATTTCTGAGTTCTAAATTTTCTCTATTATCATCAACTTCAAATACATTATAATCTATTTTATAATAATCTGGGGTGACATTAATACGTAGAGAGAGATTACTCTTAATTCGATATTTAATATTTCTTGGATCCTCACCATAACTCTCTATTATACCATAATCTGAGAGCATTTTTAGTTGGGAGTGAATTGCTTGTCTTGAAATTTTTTTTCCAAATGAAGCAGCTAACTCTGAAGCACCAAGAGGGACTTTTGCCAATTTTGATAGAATAATCCGACGTGTAGGATTACCTAATATTTCAAGTAGATTATCTAGACTAAGAAATAAATCCCCTCCTCTTTGTTCTTCTAATTCCAACAGGTTTACACCTCTTTTTTATCTTAATTTTTTCAGTTTTTATTGCTTTTTTATCTATATAATTCTTCTGAAGGTTCTTTTGAATACATCTCGTGAGATTTTTTCGCTTTATCAGCAGATTTCAATACTTTTGCGATAGCCTCATCAAACTCTTCACGAGATATCTTTACTTTTTTTACAGAATCTGCATCTTGAGTATTGATTTGCAAATCTGATATAGCCTTACGAATGGTCAGAAGTGTTGCTTCTTCACTTATAGCTTGAATGTCAGCACCAGTATAACCCTCTAGATCTTGTGCCATCTGATTAATATCAACATCAGAAGCCAGTGGTTTTTTTTGAAGATGAATTTTAAATATCTCCACTCTTGTATCTTTATCTGGCATCGGTATATCTATATGTCTTCCAAACCTTCCTGAACGTAACAGAGCAGGATCAAGCATATCAGGTCTATTAGTTGCAGCAAGTAATATAACATCTTTTAATCCTTCTAAACCATCCATTTCTGTTAGCAATTGTGAAACAACTTGCTCGGTTACTTGAGAACTGGCAAATCTTCCACGCATTCCAGCTATAGCATCAATTTCATCAAAAAATATGATACAAGGTGATGCCGCCCTCGCTTTTCGAAAAGTTTCTCTAACAGCTTTTTCACTTTCACCAACCCATTTTGATAAAAACTCAGGACCTTTAACAGAAATGAAATTTACTTCACTTTCATGAGCTAATGCTTTTGCCAATAAGGTTTTTCCTGTTCCAGGAGGACCAAATAACAGGATCCCATTAGGAGGTTTTGAATTTAGATGATTATATAAATTAGGATATTTCAACGGCCATTCAATTATCTCTCTTAACTGCTGTTTAGCATCTTCTAGACCCCCAATATCTTCCCAAGTCTCAGTAGGTTGACTTATTAATACTTCTCTTAAAGCTGAAGGCTCGATACTATTTAATGCAGTTTGAAAGTTTTTCATATAAATTTGAAGATCCATTAGTATTTCAGGTGGAATTTGTTTGTCTAAATCAATTTTTGGAAGTAGCTCTCTTATAGCTAACATTGCCGCTTCTTTTGCTAGCGCTTCAACATCTGCACCAACAAAACCGTGTGTTTTTTCTGCTATTAGACGTAGATCAACATCACCATGCAAGGGCATACCTCGAGTATGAATTAATAAGATTTCATATCTACCATCTGTATCTGGAACTCCTATTTCAATTTCTCGATCAAATCTACCAGGACGTCTCAGTGCAGGGTCAATATCGTTTACTCGATTTGTTGCTCCAATAACAATGATTTCCCCTCTTCCTTCTAAACCATCTAATAATGAAAGTAATTGAGCAACAACTCTTCGTTCTACTTCTCCGGTCACCTCTCCTCTTTTAGGCGCGATTGAATCAAGCTCATCGATAAAGATTATTGAGGGAGCCATATCTTTTGCTTCTTCAAACAGTTTTCTTAGATTCTCTTCACTTTGTCCATAAAATTTACTCATAATTTCGGGTCCACTTATAGTTATGAAATGTGCTTCAGTTTCATATGCTACAGCTCTCGCAAGTAAAGTTTTTCCTGTACCAGGCGGACCATGAAGTAAAACGCCCTTTGGGGGATCAATTCCTATACGTTTAAATAACTCAGGATGTCTAATAGGTAATTCAATCATTTCACGAATTTTTTGAATTTCTTCTTCTAAGCCACCAATATCTTCATAAGTTACTCTTCTACTTTCTAATTCTTCTAATTCTTTGTGGGTTTTTTCAGATATTGTAATTTTAGTATCTAAATGAATCCTTACTGCTGCAGCTTTAGGAGAGAAATCAACAACTATAAAATCAATCCTTCGCCCCATCGCATTAAAACTCAATATATCACCCTTAGTAATAACACGATTTTCTAGCATTCGTACTAATTGTTCAGATTTCCTTAAAATGACAGATTCTTCAACTCCCGCAAAGGTTATTCTATCAGCTAAACTGGCATCAATTTTCTGTATTTCAACGATATCATCTAATGATGCACTTAAATTCCTTCTTAATGAAGAATCTATTCTAATTGAATTAGTACCTTTATCTTCATCCTTCCCGGGGAATAATAACGCCGCTGTTTTTTTTCCTGCTACAGGATGAGCAATTTCAATCACATCTCCATTTTTTAGATTCATATCAGTAATTACATCAGGATCAATTCTTATTCTACCTCTTCCAGCATCCATTTTGTATGCATCCTTTATTCTTACTTTCCTCCCATTTCCCCTATATTCTCGAGTTATTTCACTCATTTTTACATCTTCACTTTGATTTTATCTGTATTTCTAATATAATTTTATAAATTATTTTATTTATCTGCTTCGTCTACCCTTATTATTGCTATTCCATTATTTACTTCTACCTCACAGTTCATTTCTGAAGACTTAAAAGGTAAAGATATAGATTTAACATAAGAACGTGTTCGATTTTCCGCAGTAAATATTAATTTTCCTCCTTCATCATCAAATTTGATATTGACATTATCTCTAGCCATCCCTGGAATTTCAATTAAAATTTCAGATGATCCTTCTTTATCGCATATTTCAGTATAAGGTTCTATGATCGGAGACTCAAACTCTCCTTTATTTATCTGTGATGTCTCTAAAGATAAATTTCTTGCATCAATTTCTGTCTTAGATTGTGATTTGTATAAATCTTGTAATTTAGGTGCCTTGGATAAATCGATCTTCTTTAAATATTCATGAATATTTTTATTTTCAAGATCACCTTCAATCTTTATTTCTGGTTTGTCCATTCCTGACTCAAAATGGTATGATATTTTAAAACCCTTTATTTTCTTATCATTGGGTTCCTTTCCTAAATTTAATTCTGATTCGGGGATAAATAAAAAGTCTACATCAAATATATCAGAATCTAATTTAAAATATTTCTTTATTCTTTCTATAAAATCTTCAAAATCATCCCTCATAATTTCCCACCTTAATTTTAAGTTTTGAAGTTTTTGTCAATCTTTAGTTGTCAATAAAATATTGTATTTGATCTATAAAAACTTATCGATTCTGGAAAATAAAGAAAGTAAGCATAAAAGATTATAATTACTAATGCGGGTAATATGAGTTTAATAAATAATCTATTTCATTTTTATCTAAGTTAAATAACCAATAAAATAGGGAATCAACTTTCATTTGAATGTTGCTTATATTCTTTTCTTCAAATGCTTTGATAATGTCTTCTTTAAATTTATAATTTATTATAGAAGAACAATAGCCAAAAGAGATTATTTCATCTATTAGTTCTTCTACTTTCTTAATTTGATCCTTATTTTCGTTGTATATCATCAAACAAGCCAAACATTTTATTAAATCCATAATTTTTCTTTTGTCTTCAGCTTTAAAATTGTTTATTTGTGGGATTGGTAATCCATCTTCAAGTTTAGTCTTACTTCTTTTGATAATTATATTTTTTGCTTTAAATAAAAAAGATACAAGCTTAGAATTTAAATAAGCAATCATGAATAAATAATCAACTTCTTTATTGATTAATGGCCATAGGAAATATGTATCTGATGTTGCATAATAAGGATCAATCGAATAACCGAATATATTGTCGTTTAAAATATATCTTAAAAAGATCTTTGGGCTTTCATCATAGAAAGGTTCGAGATCTACTAATTCTTCTCTTCCATTTTCATCTAATCTTCGAATGAAGGATCCACGCCTGGGGTAATAATAATCTTCAGGATTTTCTTTAGCATTGATTAGAATTTCTCGCAATTTCGTTTCATATTGTTTCAAATATTTTGTAAGAGTTGGATATTTCTTCTCAAGAGACTTGTTACGCTTAATATGGTTTTGATTTATAAATTCATTCTTATTAAAATATATAATGTAACTAGAAATATCTTCAGAATTGTGCCCATATTGTTTAATCGACTTGCTTTTATATACTTTTTTGAGGCGTAATTGTTCAACTTCACTGAGTTTAGCATATTCTCCGTTAATTTTAAGATACCAATCGTTACTTTCAATTCTTAATTGATTTCCTTTTTTCAGGATAAAGATGTTATCATTAATTAAGATTAATCCATTACGCATTATGAATAGATCTTTTAATTTCAAGATTTGTCCATTAGATTTACAATATTTCTCAACTTTCTCTACAACAATTTTAACTTCTTCAGGATAGGTAAGATTCCAGCTTTTATCATAGTCTAAATCATTATTAGTTAATGCAGAGATATATCTTCTGATATATGGTGAAGTATTATCTTCTACTAGATCTTTAAAGATTCTTTTTTTAAGTAACTCATGTGTTTTTTTAGACTTATTATCTCCTACTATTTGTATTACATGTATGCTTTTGTCCTTTTTTTTTAATTTTTCTTCTTCAGTTTTCTTCTGTAACACAAAAATACAGTTGTGTTGTCCTTTTGCTCCTTCAAATATTTGTAAACATGTTAAATCAATATATTGAAGTAAGAAGCATTCATCTAGTATATGAGGTTTTAATAATTTTATCCCAGTTTTCTGAGATTTTGTAATCCAATAATTTGTTGTAATATAAGATAGGATTCCTCCTGCTTTTAATTTTTCAATACCCATATGAATGAAGTAATAAAATAGATCCATATTTCCTACGAAAAATTCAGCACAAATTGGGTATTTTGATATATAATCTTGAAAAACTTCAGCATTATAGTTTTGACCTAAGTAAGGGGGATTGCCAATTATTATATCAAATTTCTCATTTTTATTTGAACCTAAGAAATTCTCAAACTGAAAATTTACTTTTGGAAAAAAATTTAAAAGATATTCTTTGAGAGATAAATCCATTTCATAAGCGTCAATATTCGAGAATCCTTTTTGTTGAAGTTGATGTAAAAAAACACCTTCTCCTACTGCGGGTTCTAGAACTTTTAAATCTTGAGAGTCTGAGTTATTATCTTTGAAAACTTTAATAACATTTTTAACCATAAATTCTGCTACATATTCTGGAGTAAAAATTTGACCTATGATATTATTTCTATGGATTTTTATATTTTCAGTAACCATCTAATTATAATATTGGTTTAAGACTCTATAAAATTGATGGTGAAGATGTAGATTTTTTATTTAAGGGTAAGAATTATCAGAATTTTATAAGGAAAATTGTTAAAATGAAGAAAAAATAGTATTATTTTACTGATAACCAATGTCAGTCATGATGATGCTCATGATGCTCCATTTTTATATTAATTGGTCTTAAGTTCCCTATTGCCCACCCTGTAACTTCATTCAGAGAAGGATGAATAACCATAGAGTTATAAATAGGCATGAATGAACCTGCTTCTGGACAAACTCTTTCTAGTTTGGGAATGTTTCTTTCGCCGTGAGATTCTGGTAGTGAACAAGTAAATCCAGAATTCATTAAATACACAAATGGTTGTACTAGAATAGCAGCATGTGGACCTACAATATGAGCTCCTAATATTTTATATGATTTATCAACAATTAATTTAAAAAATCCATTATCTTCATCATTATTCTCAAAACCCATGGCAAAACCCTTCGCAACCGTGGAATAATTTTTAATAGCGACATAGATCTCATAACCTTTTTCAATTGCTTCTGCTTGAGTCATACCAACGTGCCCGACTTGAGGATATGTAAAGATTGCCCATGGTACTGCAGAATAGTCAACAAATCTTTTTTGTTCTTCTGGTCCAAACATATTATTAACACAGATTTCGGCTTCATAATTTGCCTTATGACGGAATTGATAAAGACCATTGGCATCCCCTATACACCAAATGTTTTTTTTACTCGTCTCTAAGTATTGATTAGTTTTTATCCATCCTTTTTCATCTGTCTCAACACCAGTTTTTTCAACCTTCAATAAATCTGCATTTGAGCGACGACCTGTAGCAATTAAAATTTCTTCTGCCGATACTTCTATTTCTTCACCATTATCCATATTTTGAGCTATAATTGTTTTCAATTTCTTTTTTTCTCTTGCCTTAATCGCCTTATGATTTGTATAAACTGTCATAAACTTCTTAAAATTTTGTTCTATAAATCGACTAATTTCAGGTTCTTCGGTTGTTATCAAACGAGGGAGCATCTCTATTATTGTTACTTCAGTTCCCAATGCTGAGAAAATATGAGCAAATTCTGCTGCTATGACTCCACCTCCAATTATTATCAAACTTTTCCAAGGTTGCTTTGGAAATTTATCCCCAAAAAAACTCCTATTGGTTATATAACCCACGTCTTCTAGACCATCAATAGGCGGTATAAAGGAACGGGCTCCTGATGCAATTACAAATCTCTCCCCTTTAAAGCAACCCAGGTTTTCCCTTCCATTAACAGATTTGACTTCCATCTCATAATCTCCAATAAATTCGCCAATTCCTTTATATAAAGTAAGATTTTCTACTTGGGATAAACCATCCTCAATTTCTTTGCTTTCGTTAATCTGTGACCACATTCTTTTAGAGATTAATTCCCAATCTATTTTTTCGACATTAAACTGGATTCCAACTTTATAAGCATGTTGAGCTTCTCGAATTAAATCTGCAGGATGGACTAAAACTTTTGATGGAATACAACCTCTGGTTAAGCAGGTTGCTCCCAATTTTGTATCTTCAATAAGAGCACATTTCATTCCTACCTGAAGTCCCACATTTAAAACATTTAATCCTGCGCCACTTCCTATAACTACCAAGTCATAAGTTTCCATAATTTCAATCTTGTTTATATTATTTTTAAAGTTTATATTAATAATTTAAATGAAAAAAGTGTGTATGGTTATGATATTAGACATTTTTAACAAACTTATAATCAAAATCAGAAAGAACTAAAAAAAATTAAATTTTTTACTTAGCTTCTTGAAGTAATATTATAAAATTACTACCTTGTTTAAAATCTCCTTTAACTCTATCTTCAACCCAAATGGCGCCATTGTAACTCTCAGTTATTTTTTTGACAAGAGATAACCCTAAACCCATTCCCTTACCATTCATGCTCTTACGCTTTCCTTTCTCAAATATACTTCTTTTACGATAGTCAGAGATACCTATGCCATTATCCTTAAATTCCAGTTTAATATAATTTATATTCTTGGAGCAATACTTACTGATATCTACATTTATTTTTATTATGGGCTGATTGTTATGTCTTACAGCATTTATCAATATATTTTCAAATACATCTAATAAGAGATTATTTGCCATTACGTAAAATTTTTTTTCTGAACTGTTAATATGAATATTAATGTTTCTTGCCTGAAAACTATTTTTAAGATATTCAATTGCTTTTCCTAACAATCGAACAGCTTCAATTTTTTCTAAAATAATTTCAGACTCATCAAGTTTGGTTATTTTTCTAACATTGTTAATTAGTTTTTTACCTCTCTCAATTTGTTCAGTTATTATATCATATAATTCTTTTAGTGTGTGTAATTTTTCAGGATTATTTAGATAAAGAGAACTAAGTTCAGCTGAAGATTGAATATTCTGGAGCATATTATTTATATCGTGAGCAAAAATATCCCTATAAAGATTTGCTTGAGAATAGGCTTTTCGGTATTTTTCTTCTGATTCTTTAAGCAATTTTTCAGATTCAAATTTCTGAATAATGATCCCCATCTGTTTCCCTATTGACAGCAATAAATCTATTTCATTTTGAGAAAGACCTTGATAAGAAGGAGAACCTACATTTAAACTTCCTACATATTCATCCTTTGAACGGAGTGGAACGATTGCAGCGGAATAAACACCTAATTCTTTTGATCTTTCCATGAACTGCGAGAAGTCTTCAATGTAAAACAAATTATTCTTATCAAATACTTTGCTAAAAATACCTTCTGATATATCAACATCTTCTACAGCAGTTATAAAATCAGGATGTACATTTTTATGAAGCACTAGATTATTATGATGAGTTTCAGGATTGTAAAGATAAACTCCACCTCGGTCGAAGCCTACAATGTCTAAAACCTGATCGTAAGATTTTTCTAGAAACTCTTGAAGATTAGTTGATTCGTTTCCAAGAGTGATAATCTTATTTAAAACCGATAAAACTTCACTTCTTTCCTCCACTTTCTGCTCTGCTAATTTCTTTTCTGTAATATCTAAAGTCGATTCTACTACGCCAATAATATTTTTATCTTTATCCCATACAGGGTAACCTGCTACACGCCATATCTTCCCATCTGGGGTATGCATTTCTCTTGTTTCTGGTTTTTGAGATTTTAATGATTGTTGTACAGGACACCCATCACATGGTTCTTCTCGAGTGTTCCAAATTTTATAACATTTCTGACCAATTAAATCTTGAGGAGATTTATTTACAGAATCAGCAGCAGCTTTATTAGCCCAAATTATAGTGTTATCTGTGGTTTGATATATAATGTGCTCTAGTAAACTTTCTAAGATTACTAATTTTTCATTTTCAGACTTCTGTAATTCATCTTCTATTTTCTTATGATTGATAATTTCTTGAACTTCAATGAGTTCTGACTGTCTATTAAAAATCGTTACTAACTTACCAGATGGTAATTTATAAATATACATTTTTGCCCACCCATCAATTCTATCATCTTGATAAAAGACAGTTGAAGAATGTTCCGGGTTTCCAGATTTCCATACTCTTCTTAAAGCACCTATAAACCCAAAATCTTCTACATTAGGAAATGCAACGGACAAATCTTTTCCTATGATCTCTTCTCGGGCGATTTCACAAATACGTAATCCTGCTTTATTCATTTCTCTGATTATAAAAGATTCTCCTTTATCAGTTGTTTCATAAATAGCAACTCCGCTACTTATATTGTCAATAAGTTCCTTGAATATTATTTCGGATTCATAAAGTTCTGATTCAACCAATACTCCTCTCACTCACGTTTTTAATAAAAAATTATACTAAAATATTCTTTATAGCTAAAAATAATTACATTTATGATCAAAATCAATAATGGTATTAAACCACATAAATAGTCGACTAATTATATTTAAACTTATCTACTTAATTTTTGATGAATATCGCTTGTAGTAAATATATATATCTCGAATAAAATATGTGATTTTTATCATTGGCTTTTAAAAAGAAGAGTTTCATCAGGAATGATAGGAGTTTCAATTTTTACTTTTCTTAAAAAGAATACTGCAATTAGGTAAAAAATACATTGTGAACTAAATAATAACGTAATAATTATTGGATTCCTTTGATTAGCCCCTGTGAGAAGCAAACCAATAAGTATTGAAGAAAACGCACCTCCTAGTGATCCTATAAACATAGAGTAACCATTGTATGAGCCAGAAATATTGGATATTGTTTCATCAACATTAGAAGCATCCTGTTCAATTGCTGCTTCTTGTATTAAAGTTGCGCTGAGAGGAATTCCAAATAATGGGACTGAATAGTTAGTTCCTAATATTGTGCCAAAAGAAACAACATATAACAATATTTTTAATATATAAGGGAGATTACTTAACAGAAATAATAAATCTGTGAACGCAACTACAGCTGCAAATGTCAGTGCTAAAGAGTATGAACTTGTTAAGGATTTTTTCCTCTTAACTACTCTCCAGATAAAATACCACCCTAATTTTCCAGATAATGAGATTATTACATAAATTAGGAATTCTGCTTTTGTAAATTTGAGTAAGTAAATTTGAAATGGAAATATTAAGAACCCAAAAATACTTCCAGATATACCCATAAAAAATCCTACAAATACTAGATTTCTGAATTTATAATCTTTAGCTGGTTGTGCCATTTGTTTAAATGTCTCTCTTAGAGTCACTTTTTTTTTATCAAAATTCGAATTATACACATGAAAGCTTTCATCTACTGAAAAATATATTGTTAATACAGCAATTAAACCTATACAAGCGAAAATTATCCCTATCAAGGGAATATAAAAAAGTATGATTTTTCCTGATTCATCATAATGTTTAACATTTTGAGGGTCAGGGAGTAGACTTTGAATTAAAAGAGGGAGTAGAAGAGATACAACAGAGGCAACTATCATGAAAAAAGCTCGAAGGGATGCAACCGAATGTCTATTTTCAAGGGTTTGAGATTGTTCTGGCAACATTGAAAGATATGTATTAAGAATTAAGGTCCCACTTAAAGCTCTTATAACGGATACGATCCAAAAATAAACTGCTGTCGGTAAATATAAAGAATTATTTGCAGGAGAGTACCACGGAGGAAACCAAATTATTATACTTGTAATAATCCAGAATGGTAATGCATATAACAAAAATGGACGTCGCTTCCCCCGCTTTCCGGGTTTTTTATTGTCAATTATGACCCCAAAAACAATTGAGAAGAATGCTGAGATAAATATGTTAAAGGAGCCCCCAATTGAAGCAAGAGCAGGATCCAAATTAATAGTATAGACATAAAATTGAAACGTAAAAGAACCCGTAAATACATTTAATAGAGAGATCCCAAAATTTCCTAAAGTATATCCTAATAAACGTTTCCCCTTTAATTCCCTTAAAACCCGAGATGAATTCAAAATCGTACCTTCAATATAATGATGATTTCTAAAATTATTGAGAGTTGAAATAGTTTTGTTTATTATTTTAAAATGTGTTTTTTGTTTAAGATGATATTATTTACAGGTGATTCAATCCTCTGGATTGATTTTTAATAAGAAAAAAAAAAAAGAAAAAATTTAACCTAGCATTGAAGGCAGTATTCTTGCTAAAGGAACTGCTAACCCGCCAAGCAATGAACCAATTGAGCTTAATTTTTTAAGATAATCTTTGATATTTTTAGTTACCTTTACAGCTCTAGTCTTTCCCTCTATTATTGTCCCATCCTCAGAGAGTAAGAAAATTTGGACTGTTTGTTCTCCAACTTCCCTTGGTTCTAAGGTTAACCAAGTTGTATCCCCATTTTCAAGCATTGTAGATAAAACTCCTGCAATATCTGTCCCTTCAGAGGAAATTAATGGAATCGGTGAATTTGGGATGGTAAAAGTTCCCCGCCCTTCCACTTCAATATCAAGTTTTAATTTAGCGGGTTCAAATCCGGGAGCATTGACTTTAATTGCATATTTTTTCGCTTCGGGAGAGTTATTAAACAAAAAGCAAAATATATTTAATTCTGAATTAAGATATACAACTTCTTGTGCTGTAGTGTCCATATAAATTGGATCTTTCGATACTCTCTCGATATTGTCGGCTAACTCTAATTGTAATCGGTCGATTATATTGAAAAAACCTGGATTGAATTTTTTGATATAGTTAAATAGTTTATAGATATCTTTCGCTGAGAAATACCAAGCACCTTCCATGAATATACCTTTCTCAATGTCAAATTTATCTGAACTTACATCAATTACTTCTTTTAATTCTTGAATGAATTGCTCTTCAGTTAGTACATCTTGGAATTTCAGATAATATAAGAAAAGTATTCTTTCTATTGCAAAGGTAATAGGTAATTCATCTTCTTCTTGTTCTTTTATTTTGTGTATAAATGTTATTGTTAAAATGCTATTTAACTCCGCTAAATACTCGTCCCATTTGAGAAATGTGACTGGATCTAAGTGATTTGACAAAATTTCTGCGAAGAAATTATCTAAAAATATTTGATGCGTCGTCGGTTTGTAAAAGTCTTGCAACCCGTTTACGTCATGAATATTAAGGTTTAAACTCCGGATTAGTATTGACAAACCTAGACCTACTAATGCGAAACCAGCAGCGGCAAACCCTATGTCAAGGAAATCAATCACGATCATAATTACAAATAATATAATAGCGATAAAACATATTAACGCAATAAATTTTAGCAAATTCGTAACTCTTTTAACACTACTTGCAAGTAAATCAAATCCGTCAAGGCTATCGATTGGTCTCCCCCGTTGTCTTTCGAATTTTAATCTCATTTTAAGTGAGCTTTCAGTAGAGCTTGCACCTAATAATAACATAACTGAATTAAAGGCATAGATGACCAAGACTACTAAGTAAACAATTTTTAGTGTAAAATCAAGTGCTTGAATAAAAGCTAGTAACGTAATAATTAAAAAGACTATAGGTAATACAAAGAGTAAAAGTTTCCCCACCTTTGAAATGTATCTTATCATCTTACCCTGAAATCTTTCTTTTTTGATAATTTTTGATAAATCATGTTCTAAATCCTTTTTCATATGTTTCAACATCTCTTTAATTAGAATTATTTTTTAAAATTGTGTAATTAGAATAATAGAACTCGATATTTATAATATTTCTGCATAATAAATTGATTGAAAAAATTTTCTAAATATAATAATGTTAATTATTATTGCTTAACTCTTAACACTTAATAAGGAATTAGTGTGATTTTGACAATATGAGGGAAATTAAGGATTCTATTATCATAGATATAAAAGATCTCAAAAAATATTTTAAGGAAGTTAAAGCTGTTAATGGAATATCTTTACAAATTAAGAAAGGGGAATTATTTAGCATACTTGGCCCAAATGGAGCAGGTAAGACTACTTTAGTAAGGATGCTAACTACTGTTCTTACACCAACCTCTGGAGATGCCTTTATTGACGGATATAGTATTTTAACAGGAAAGAAAGACATTGTGAAAATAATTGGAGTATGTCCCCAAGATATTACTATTTATGAAGTTCTTAGAGCTGAAGAAAATGTGGAATTTGTAGCCTCTATGCATGACATCCCTCGTAAGGAAGCAAAAGAAGAAACAAAAGCATTATTAGACAAATTTGGCATAGCTGGAAGGAGGGACTGGTCTAAAAACTTCTCAGGAGGTATGCAGCGTCGTTTAAATCTTGCAATGGCTTTAGTGTTTAACCCTAAAATACTTTTTCTCGATGAGCCCTCAGCTGGTCTTGATCCTCAAGCACGACGCCTTGTGTGGGATTTTATTCGAGATCTAAAGAAAGAGGATATAACAATCATTCTCATGACTCACGATATGGCAGAAGCAGATATTCTTTCAGATCATATTGCTATTATCGATCAAGGAAAGATCATTGCTCAAGGCACTCCAAGTGAGTTAAAAGAGAAATATGGAAGTGATAACGTGCTAGAAATATCATTTTTAGAACCGGAAGATGTGGAAATAGCTAAAAAAAATTTAGAAAACATTAGTTTCGTAGCAAATTGGAAAGAAATTAATAAAAAGGGAAAAAAAACACTTTTTATTCCATTCCAAGGGGGATTAAAAAATTTAGTAAAAATCCTTCAGCAAGGGATTATTGAAAATATAGATGAGGTTGAAAATATCAAATTTAGACAAAATTCACTTGAGGATGTATTTCTAAACCTAACAGGAAGGAGGTTGAGAGATTAAAATGAACCTATTAGATAATAAAGCAATTCAGATATCTATAAAAAATCTAAAGGATAAAATAAGGCATTGGCAATATGTCTTTTTTTCACTATTACTTCCTATTATGTTCACTATTATGTTCTTTTTCATGTTTGGTAATGAAGAGGATCCAACTGGGCGTACTGATTTTGATTATGGGTTTCCAGGTATGATTATGTATGCGATAGGCATGGGAACTATGAATGCTGCGATAATGTTTGCACAGGATAAAGGTTCAGGGATGTTGGATCGATTAGATACAATGCCAACTGGTCGAAAGAATATGTTTTTAGGAGCTTTAATTTCTGAATCACTTTTCTTGATGCTTCAGATATTAATTATGTTTTTTATTGGTTATGTGGTGCTAGGTCTTTATTTTGAAGGTCCATTAGAGTTATTTATTGGATTCTTAATAGCGGTGGTGTTCGGAATTTCTGCCGTAGGCTTAGGAATCATGATTGCATCTGTCTCAAAAAATGTAGAAATAGCTAACGCAGCTTCATTATTAGTATTTATGGTATTAATTTTTCTTTCAGGGAGTATGGTACCCTTCGAAAGTCCAATTGTATTTTTTACACCACCTTTCTGGGCTAAACAATTATTCCTGCAACTAACTGTTTTAGGAGATGGATTTGGTGATCTTTTGTACAGCGGTTCATTAATAGGTGTCAGCTCTGAAACTATTCCTATTACTTTAGGGATTGGACTATTAATTGTGTTTGGTTATACAATTGTGTTTATTATCATAGGTATAATTGTTTTCCAGAAAAAGACAAAATTCTAATTAACTTAATTTTTTCTTTTTTAGCTTTATTGTCTAAAATAATAAACTACAAATTTTAAGAAGAATTTTCATTAGTATCTTGTATTCTGTTAAGTTTAATTCTGAAGTTAGTAAAATCGAAGCGGTAACAAGAATAAAAATTGATGTACCGTGGAATGTAAAAGATGTTTCCCTTTACCTTTTCGAAGTTCAAGGAAAAACCGTACTTTTCGACTCAGGACTGGACATAGGCAATTGGAGCAAACTATTTTTCTTAGCATTAAAAGATATTAACCTTACAGTCCAAGATATTGATTATTGTTTTATATCACACAATCATTCTGACCATGTAGGATTAGCAGGAACCTTAAAACAAAAGAATCCAAACCTAACAATTCTAATGCATGATATAACTGCCAAGACCCTTAAATGGGAAAATCAAGAGGAAAATATGGGCGAGATGGAACAACAAGCCCAAGAAGTCGCGTTTCAAATGATAAAATATGGATTTACTGAAAAGCAGGCCGAAAGAGTAGTACAATTTTTTAGCTATTGGCCACAATTCCGAAAATATCAAGAACCAGATATATTTTTAAATGATGGTGATAAAATTCTAGAAGATTTAGAAGTTATTTGGACTCCAGGGCATAGTTTTGGTCATATTTGCCTTTTTAATTCAAAAGATAAATATCTATTCTCAGGAGATCACATATTGTCAAGAATAACACCTCATATTGGTAATTATATCATCCCTAAAATTCTTTTAGAAGAATACAAGGATTACAATTTTAATAATATCTTAAAACACTACTTAAATTCTTTAGATCGAATTGATAAGTTAAATCCTAAAATTATCTTCCCTGCCCATCAAGAAATTATATATAATCCTCATGAACGCATCACAGAAATTAAGGAGCACCATAAAAATAGGTTAGCAGAAATATCAAGGGTAATAAAAGACAATCCTTTACCTCCTTCAAGAATCTCTGAACTACATTTTGGAGATTTGGATGACATGAATTCATTTTTAGCACTTTCTGAAGTACTGGGTCATCTTTTCTATCTTGAAGAACAGGGACTTGTAACTCCAATTGAAAAAAATGGTAAGATTTTGTATTCAAGTTAGACGGCAATAAGCCTTTTAGGTTGGGTTGAATATAAATATAATATGCTAAGTTGGACCAATTTCTTTATATTAGTTATTTCGACCTCATTAATGGTGATTTTTTATATTAAAAGTGTAGGTCCCGCGGCATTAGAACAAAAAATTGGTCTAGTCGCTTATGCTAGATGCGCTTATTATAGAATCACCGCCAGTGTTTTTGAAATAATTGTAATTATCAATTATCTTATTTATTTTTTTCTTCCGCTCCCCCTCCCTATACCTCGGTTCTTTATTTGGGATTATTGGATTTCTATTATTTTTAGTATTGCTATTTTAATCCCTAGTTCATATATTATGCTAAAAGGGCTTAAAGATGCTGGAAGGGAAGCACTTTTCCCAGATAAAGAGCATACTCTTTATGAGGGGATTTATGAAAAAATACGACACCCACAATCGCTAGGAGAAGCATTTTTATGGTGGAGTGTGGCGTTAATTCTAAATTCTCCATTTCTATTTTTATATTCTATTGTTTGGTTTCCATTATTTTATTGGTTTTGTAAAGCAGAAGAAAAGGACTTAATAATAAGATACGGAGAACCCTACATATATTATAAAGCTCGAACAGGGATGTTTTTTCCACAAAGAAAGAAGAAAAATGAAGAAAATCACTAATTCTTTAATTAAATTATTTTGAAAAAAAGAGAAAGAAAATAAAGTTTATTATTCAGATTCATATTCAATTTCATATGAAAATTGTTCCATTAAAATATCTCTTAACCTAGGTGTAATTGGACGACCTTTTTTGTGAATAGCCCGTCCTACAATAGCTTCTGCTGCTTCTAACACCATTTCTGAAAGTGTAGGGTGACTGTGTATGGTTTCGGTAATATCTTCAATGCTTAATCCATTTTGCATTGCTAATGTAATCTCAGCAATTAATTCTGGAGCACCTTCTCCAATACAGGATGCTCCTACGATTTGAGTTGTATGTTTATCTGCTAAGATTATCAAAATTCCTTCCTCTCCCATACATTTTGCCTTTCCTAAACTGCTATATGCAAATTGTCCAACCAAAACATCTATACCAAGATCTTTAGCTTGCTTAATCTTTAAACCAACTGAGCCGATATTTGGGCTCGTAAAAATTGTTGAGGGAACTACTCGATAATTTGCTCTTTTAGAGTGGTTTTTATATAATCCAAGACTCGAAAGAGCATTTGCTACTGCTATATCTCCTTCATAGCTAGCTACATGTGCAAGCATTATTCCTCCTGTCACATCTCCTATTGCATATATTCCCTTTACAGACGTTTCTAATGTTCCAGGATCAACTTCAATTGCTCCCCTGTTTGTTCCCACTCCTAACTCTTCTAAACCTAAATTTTGTGACACTTTATTTCTACCAATTGAAACTAAACATAAATCA
>JAHQWY010000269.1 GCA_029856445.1 Promethearchaeia archaeon | reverse complement strand
GGGAGTGGAAAGTCATCGTTAGCAATGGATACTCTGTATGCGGAGGGGCAAAGAAGGTTTTTAGAATCTTTATCAAGTTATGCAAGACAATTCTTGGGTGAAATGGATAAGCCAGATGTTGATTCAATTGAAGGATTGTCGCCTGCAATTGCAATTGAACAGAAGCCTCTTTCTAAGAACCCAAGAAGTACGGTAGGAACTGTTACAGAGATTCATGATTATTATAGACTATTATTTGCCAATATTGGTGTCCCACATTGCCCTAATTGTGGAAAGGAAATAAGACCTCAAACACCACAGCAAATTATTCAAATACTTCTCAATTCTATCGAAGAAAATCAGAAGTTTATAATTAAGGCTCCTATTATAAGGGATAGAAAGGGTGAATACAAAGATCTATTACGAGATTTGAAGAAGCAAGGATACGTAAGAGTAGAAGTAGATGGGATTCAATACACTTTAGATGAAGAAATAGCAATGAAAAAGAATGTGAAGCATAATATCAATGTAATCATTGATAGATTAGTAATGCGTAAAGATATAAAGACAAGGTTAGCTGATTCTATTGAAAATGCCTTAGATTTAGCAGAAGGATTAGTTATTATCGAGGTTATTGATGAGGGAGAATATATATATTCAGAACATCTTGCTTGTATTGATTGTGGTATCTCTTTTCCTCAATTAGATCATAAAATGTTTTCATTTAATATTCCTCATGGAAGTTGTAGGTATTGCAGTGGTTTAGGTACTGTGATGGAATTTGATTACGGATTAGTATTAGGAAATGATTTAACTTTGCCACTTAAAGATACTCCAATCAGAGACATTCCTGGGTTCGCATCTGAGACAGGATATTCTTGGCAAACCATAATACAGGTATCAAAGCATTATGGATTTAATGCCAATAAGACTTTACTTCAAGATATTGAACCTGAAAAATTAAACAAGCTTTTGTTTGGCTCCGAAAATGAATCAATAGAATTTCATTTTGAAAGTAATGGAAATGATTATAGGAACCAAAATGGTGAATTTAAATCTTCCTGGGAAGTCGTTAGGCCCTTTGAGGGTATAATTCCAATCTTACATAGGAGATATATGGAGACTCGTTCTGAATGGGCTCGCGAAATTTATGAAAGCTTTATGAACCGGATTGCTTGTCCTCAATGTAATGGAAAGAGATTAAAACCAGAAAGTTTAGCAGTAACTATTAATAATCTGAATATAGCAGAACTATCAGATTTACCCGTTAAGGAATCAATTGAATTTTTCAAATCGTTAGAATTAAATGAAATTGAAAAAACAATAGCAAAAGAAATATTAAAGGAAATCATGGATAGACTTTCCTTTTTAGAGAACGTAGGTTTAGATTATATTTCATTAAGCCGACGCTCGGACTCCTTATCTGTTGGAGAAGCAGAAAGAATTAGATTAGCAACCCAATTAGGCTCTAGTTTAGTTGGAGTTTTGTATGTCTTAGATGAACCTAGTGTTGGTTTACATCAACGAGATATAAACCGTCTTATAAATATGTTGAAAAAATTACGCGATTTAGGAAATACTGTTGTAGTGGTTGAACATGATGAAGCAATAATGCAAAATGCAGATCATATTATTGATCTAGGACCCTTAGCTGGTGAAAGAGGGGGAGAAATAGTAGCAGAAGGACCTTTGGCTGATATAATTAAAGCGAATACTATCACTGGAAAATATTTAGCAGGAAAAGAAAAAATTGAAATACCTCAAAATCGACGTAAATCGAATGACGAATTTCTTCAAATTATAGGCGCAAGAGAAAATAATCTGAAGAATATTAACGTGAAAATACCGTTAGGGCTTTTTACCTGTATAACAGGTGTTTCAGGTGCTGGTAAAACTAGTTTGATCATCGAATGTCTTTATAAAGGTTTACATAATCTTATAAATACGCGTAGTTCAAAAATCAGGGAAGGTGATTTTGACGTTATAGAAGGTTATGATAAAATAGATAAAATAATAAATATTGATCAGTCTCCTATAGGAAGAACACCAAGATCAGTTCCCTCAACCTATACAAAAGCTTTAGATTATATAAGAGATATCTTTTCTCAACTGCCTGAATCAAAAGAAAGAGGATATAAAAAAGGTAGATTTAGTTTCAATACTAAAGCAGGTCATTGTAAGAAGTGTAAAGGTACTGGATATATTCTAAAAGAAATGTACTTCTTACCTGATGTATATATTAAATGCGATTTATGTAAAGGAAAGAGATATAATGCAGAAACATTAGAAATTAAATACAAAGAAAAGACCATTTCCGATGTTTTAAAAATGACATTTAATCAAGCTTTGGAATTTTTTGACAGCTTTCCGAACTTAAAAAGAACTTTACAAACAGTAGTAGATGTAGGGTTAGGTTATTTAGAATTAGGTCAATCATCAACTACTTTGAGTGGTGGGGAATCTCAAAGGTTAAAAATTGCAAGAGAGCTAAGAAAAACTAGCACAGGAAACACACTCTACATTTTAGATGAACCTACCACTGGATTACATATGTATGATATAAAATTCTTATTAGATGTACTTCAAAAATTAGTCGATAAAGGCAACACAGTAATAATTATTGAACATAACATGGATATAATCAAATCTGTCGATTATATAATAGATCTTGGTCCCGAAGGAGGGGAAAAAGGTGGAAATATTGTAGTTTTAGGGACTCCAGAAGAAATCTCTAAAGTTAATCAATCCCATACCTCTCAATTTTTAAAAAAATATCTAAATACTAAATAATTCCTAAAATAATACTTAATCATATTTACTTTTCTAAAAGAAAATTTTTAATTACAACTTAAATTTTTGAAATCCTTACACCTCTTAATTTTGGAATAAATAATTAAATAATAAATAGATCCTTAACAACTTAAGGTGATCTTAATACAGATAATATTAGCAGAAGAATCCCATCTACCAGGGATATTGAAAGTATGGAAAGAATTCATGGATTAACATAAAAATTTAGATTCTTTGTTTACCAGAAGGGAAAATGGTCATTTAAATTTCGAAAAATACGTTAAAGAATTAATTAAATCAAATCAAGCTCAGGTTTTAGTAGCTTTGGATAAAGAAGAGGTTGTAGGATATTCAATTTCCTATATACAATTTTACCCCCCAGTTTTTAAACAAAGAGTTTACGGATTAATAAATGATTTAGCCATAAAAGAAACCCATAGAAGGAAAGGTTTAGGAGAACAAATGCTTTTTAAAATGTTTCAATGGTTTAAATCTCATGGGTTAGAAAGAATCGAATTACGTGTCTCTGTGAGAAATAAAATAGGCTATTCATTTTGGAAGAAACATGGATTTAAAGATTATCAGCATATCTTATATTTAGAACGATAAAAGAATAAGATTAGTTTCAAAATATAAGAGAAAATTCATTTATATGAGTATTATATTCTTTATTAAATCTTAAAATTTAGGATAAAATTCTAAACTTATTGTTGATATTTTTATAATACAAGTATTAATTATATAGATTTTATTAAATATTTGAGATTTGTGATATATTATGATAAAAGTTGAAAATAAGATAATTAGGGCTCCTATTACTTGTATTTTAGGTCATATAGATCATGGTAAAACCACCATCCTAGATTATATTAGAGGTACGGTTGTTCAACAAAGAGAGGCTGCGGGAATTACTCAACATATCGGAGCATCTTATTTTCCAACTGAAGATATTAAAAATTTTTTAAGGAAATCAAAACAAGAATTCGCAGAAAAAGAGATTAAACTTCCAGGGATATTAGTAATCGATACACCGGGACATGCGGCTTTTTTAAATCTCCGTCGTCGTGGTGGTGCAGTTGCAGACATTGCTATTTTAGTAATTGATATAACTGCTGGTACAATGCCAATCACGTGGGAATCTGTTAGGATTTTAAGAGAAAGAAAAACTCCATTTGTTATAGCAGCAAATAAAATCGATCGAATTTCAGGCTGGAAATCAAAAACTGATGCTGATTTTTTAGATTCTTACAACGCACAAAAATCCCATGTAAAAGAGTTTTTAGAT
The DNA here is from genome assembly GCA_029856445.1 of Promethearchaeia archaeon. GTDB lineage: Archaea > Asgardarchaeota > Lokiarchaeia > Sigyniarchaeales > SOKP01 > Loki-b32. Next base: position 1,156 of record JAHQWY010000269.1, on the reverse strand, counting down.
GAGAAAATTTTGCAGATAATGGGAAATTTCTTAGAAGAAGGATTCAAGGGAATTGATAGATATGATAAGATTAAAGACTTTACAAAAAAAATAGCAATTGTACCTACTAGCGGGAAAACGGGGGAGGGTATTTCTACACTTCTCATGGTTTTAATGGGATTAGTGCAACAATATTTAACAGAGAATCTTAAATTCTCTGAAGGTGCAGCTAAAGGTGTCGTTTTGGAAGTTAAAAAAGAGAAAGGGCAGGGAAAAACTATGGACGTTTTAATTTACGATGGTATCATTAAAAAAGGTGATGAGTTCATTGTTGGAGGTTTAGAAAAACCAATCATATCAAAAGTTAGAGCTTTATTAATCCCAAAACCATTGGATGAAATACGAGATCCAAGACAAAAGTTCGATTCTGTTGAATATGTAAGTGCTGCAGCGGGTATCAAGATTTTAGCACCCAATATTGATGATGTGGTGGCTGGATCTCCCTTCAAAGGCATAATAGATCCTTCAGAAGAAGAAATAGTATACAAGGAAATTGAATCAGAAGTCGAAAGTATTCGTATAAAAACTGAGAAAGCAGGAGTAGTCTTAAAAGCTGATACTTTGGGTTCTCTTGAGGCTTTAGAAAATCATTTTACTAAAAATGGTGTAAAAATCAGTATTGCTGATGTAGGTCCAATAAAAAAAGAAGATATAATTAATGCTAATATTGTGAAAAATTTTGATCCTTACTCTGCCGCAGTATTAGGATTTAATGTCCCAATTTTACCTGAAGCAAATGAACAAGCTTATATTGATAATATTAGAATTTTTACTAATAATGTTATTTACCGTTTATTAGAAGACTATATTGAATATGCAGAAACAAGAAAGGCCGAAGATACTGCTAAAGGACTAAGTGAATTAATCTTACCAGCTAAGTTGAAAATGTTTCCTGAGTATATATTTAGGAATTCAGATCCTGCAGTATTTGGGGTTAAAGTTGAAGCGGGTACTTTATATCCCAAGGTTCCTTTAATAACTGATGAGGGTAAAAGAGTAAGAAGAATTCATCAAATTCAAGACAAAGGTCAAACATTAGAAAAAGCAGTAAAAGATAGTGAAGTTGCTATTTCCATTCGAGGTATCGAAATAGGAAGAGATATTGAAAAAGATGAAA
>JAHQWY010000268.1 GCA_029856445.1 Promethearchaeia archaeon | reverse complement strand
TTTCTGTTAAAGTATATGTTGATCCCAAACGATTGCGGCCAAGTGAAGTCCCATTACTTATCGGAAGAAATGATAAAATCTTCAAGGAAACTGGATGGAGGCCTGTAAGATCAATTATAGACATTATAAAAGATGGCGTTGATTATTTTCGAGCACATCCAGAACAATTAGGTATAGAAGCACATTAAATTAAAATTAACTTCAAAAAACTTTCAAAAAAATGAGACACATCTCTATTTAGATATTTAATTCTTTTTTTTGAATTTTGATTAAATCCATAATACCCTTTTCTCCTAATTCCATTATTTCATCTAATTTATTTTTTGTGAAAGTAGCGCCTTCAGCAGTTCCTTGAATTTCTATGATTTCAGAATTCTCATTCATAACCAAATTAAAATCCACGTCAACTTTGGAATCTTCAGCATAGTTTAAATCAAGTAAAACCTGATCATCCTTTATACCTAATGAAATTGCAGCCATTACCTTATAATCGGGAAAATCATAAATTAATTGTTCATTATAGAGATAATTCAAAGCATCAAATACTGCTATAAAAGCTCCTGTTATTGAAGCGCATCTAGTACCGCCATCTGCTTGGATCACATCACAATCAACCCTTATTGTCCTTTCACCAAGTTTCTCATAATTAAAAGCAGCTCGCATACTACGTCCTATTAGTCTTTGAATTTCCATAGCTCTACCTCTATTAGTATCCCTCTGAGTTCTTACTTGTGTGGCTCTTGGCAACATTGAATACTCGGCAGTAATCCAACCAGTTCCGGTGTCTACTAAAAATCTTGGTACCGTATCTATAATTGATGCAGTTATAATAATTTTAGTGCTTCCTTGTGATATTAATACAGATCCTTCTGGATACTTAAGAAAATTCCTTTTTATAATAGTTTTTCTAATTTCGTTAAATTTTCGTCCATCAACCCTTATATTCCCGACCATCTATTAAAGACCTATTTCTATTCGTCTAATATTTAATAAAAATAAAAATTTCTTTATGAAAAGAGTATATTATAATATATTTCAATAAGTAAAAAAGTTTCTAAAAAAAGTAGATATACTCTTTTTTAATTCTACACCATAGGATAAGATCCTAAAATTTTATACCAAATTACATTTTCATTCATTTTTTCAATAATCTTTATAACCTTCTCTTCAGCTTTGTCTCCTTCAAAATCCATAAGAAAGATGTACTCCCAACGTCCTCTTCGTCTTGGACGAGATTCAATTTTTAGTAAATTAATATTTGCTTCCGCAAAAATTTTCAATACTCTATATAAAGCTCCTGGAGTATGCTTGGTAACAAAAACTACTGAAGTTTTGATTTTTCCCTCTTTATGATCATTTTCCCTTTTTGAAATTATAAGAAATCTAGTAAAATTTAATGGAGTATCTTCAATATTAGAACTTAGAATTTTTAAATCATGAATATGGCTTGAAAATTCAGTTCCAATTGCAGCGCAAGATTCATCATTTAATTCTTGAACTCTTAAAACAGCTTCTGCTGTTGAATTAACACTAATCAAACTTGCATTTGGTAAATTTGTTTTAATCCATACCCTACATTGAGCAAAAGCCTGAGGATGAGAAATTATTGTTTGAATTTTTGACAAATCAGAGCTTTTCATAGAAATCAGATTTTGAACAATTCTTAACTCAATTTCTCCATATATGATGAGATTCTTCTCGATTAATAGGTCTAGTGTTTCTCTAACCGTCCCTTGAAGGCTATTTTCAATGGGAATAACTCCAAAATCAATTAATCCTTTTTCTACATTTTCAAAGATCTCTAATGAACTATTTGCATGTATAAATTCGGATCCTGCTTTAGGGAAATATTCTAAAGCAGCTTGATGTGTAAAGGTTCCTTTTGGTCCTAGATATCCAACTTTATTTATCATGCCTTGAATTACTTTACTTGCACTCATTATTTCTTTCCAAATTGCTTCTATGCTAGAATTTCTGAAAATAGTAGATTTATTTTTCAATCTTTCAATAACTTCCTTTTCCCTTTGTGGTTGGAGAACTTTCATATTAAGTTTATCTTTTAATTCTCCTATTTTAATTACAATATTTCCACGTTTGTTTAGTAGTTCTACAATTGTATCATCAACTTTATCGATTTCTTCCCTTAAATCTCTTAATTCTTTCTTCAGCCTATTTTGATCGTTCATATTAAAATTTAAAATATAAATAATTTGTAATTAATCAATATTAAAAAAAATGTTCTATATTTAATTCAAATGCCGAAACGGGAAACTCTAATCTAAAATTTAACAAAACTTCTGGATGTAGCTCGCCAATTTCGCCAATAACCAAATCATTTAAATAAATTACCCCATATCGACCATCTATGTAGCTTGGATTTTTCCCTGGTTTTATTTCATAATCGTCGTAGTATCCAAGTGAAGTCATTAAAAAGTCTAGAGAAGATTTTATTTCAGTATAATCTGAATCTTCATGATAGGAAACAGCAGATAAATGAACTTTTCTTTTAGTTCCTGTCTCTTCTTTTTTTGATAATAAGATAACATCACCAACTTCAAATATTCTAATAGGTTTTTCTTCAGAACGATTTAGAAGCAAAGTATCCATTAATTTGGGTACTATCATTGTCCTAGTAGTATTATACTCCTTTGAGACGGGATTAGCAATTTCAACAATTTCCCCTGTCTCAAAATCTTGTCTCATATAGTTAAATTGTTTTTCTGAACTAGCAAGAATGAAATTAATCACCTCCAAATATCCCGCCCCAATCATAATCTTTCTAATCCTATTCGAATAGTCTTGTATTGGATGATATTGCCCTATACCCCCTTCGTGAATTGTAAGAGGTAAATTATAGTAGCCATAACCAATAGCACATTCCTCAGTAAAGTCAACTGGATGTATTATATCGCCTCTATAAGCAGGTACTAAAACATCTAAGTATCCCTTCTTTTTAGATTTGGTAGCATCCATTCTAACTTTTCTAAAACATTGTATCATTTCTGAAATTGATAATTTTAAGCCAATAACATTATTAATATATTCAAAATTAACTTCCCAGTTTTTTGGTTCCAAATTAGGTGTGATTATTTCATTTTCTCCTTCATATTTTACTTTAACGGTCTCTAATTTTGCCCCCATATCGGCTAACGTCGTAGATAGGATATTTAAAGCTAAGTTTATTGCATTAAAATCTGTACCTGTTAAATCTAAAAATAAATTTTTTGTATCATCTGTAACTGTCGTTAATTCTCCATTTATAACAGGTGGAAAGGATAGAACTTCATTATTACTATCAAAAATAATTGGATATACTTCCTTACCTTCTAAAATATGAGCATATTCAATCCCTTTTTCATGTAATAATAATATCTCTTCTAAATTCATTGGATATCCATCACCATGTAAAGGTACAAAACTTACTGAATCAGGTTTTACCGCAGTATACCTATATGGAGGAACGATTCTATCAAGATCATGAACTCCTATTGCCACTTTTTTTCTATCTCTCCCAACTGCCCAATGTAAGTGTTCTTGGATATTCATTAGAGTAGCAACTTCATCTTCATCTAAATCAATACCACGAATAACGCCACAGACTATATACGGTCGAACCTTTTTTACGCTAGGATCTACATTCAGACCTATGTCCCCAGGAATTACATCAAAAGAGGGGAGACCTACCTCAATTTCGTAATATCCCTTAAGAGCTCTTGCAATGCCTTCAGGACTAGAAAAATCAGGTCTATTAGGACTATATTCAACTTTTATTTTTTGTTCTTCCTCATTTATATCCTCTAAATCTAAACTAATCCATTGTAGATCATATTCTAATTCTTTCATATCTAATTTTTTTCCGACTAATCTTTCTAATCTTTCAATTTTTAATTCAATTGTAGGCACATTAACCACCTTATTTAAGATATGACTGTTGTCTTAACCAATCGATTGGATTAATATAAAAATCTCTCATATCTTTCCGACCATAATAAAGCATGGCAATTCTTTCAAGACCTTGACCCCACGCTAAAACGCGTGTAGGTTCTTTTACGCCCCATGGATAAGTAACTTCTGGTCGAAATATCCCTGATCCTCCCATCTCTAGCCATTCGTCTAGTTTATCATAATATACAGAAACTTCCATACTTGGTTCAGTATACGGAAAAAAACCTGGTCTTGTAACTATCTTTTTGAAACCCATTTTACGATAAAATTCAGATAGTAATCCAATAAGGTCACATAAAGTAACGTTATCATCAATCACAATTCCTTCTATTTGAGTAAATTCGGCTAGATGGGTTTTATCAACTTTTTCATTTCGAAATGCCCTATCAACACAAAATACTTTTACTGGCACTTTTTCATTGTTTCTATAAAACTGAGCCAATCTACGCATTGTAGTTGCGGTGGTATGAGTTCTTAAAACTGTTTTTTTAGCAGTATTAATATCCCACGCATATCCCCATCCAGAAGATCCTGAATCACCCCCATTTTCATGAGTTTCTTGTACAGCTAAAACCCTATCTTTTTCTGGCAAATTAGCTTCCATCGGTCTATTTAAATAAAAAGTGTCCTGCATTTCACGAGCGGGGTGATCTTGAGGTTGAAATAAAGCATCAAAATTATAAAAGGCGCTTTCAATAATGGGTCCTCTTATTTCAGTAAAACCCATTGATAAGAAAACTTCTCTTATTTCATTGATTAGATTAATTAAAGGATGAATCTTTCCCGCTTTTAATAATGGACCTGGTTTAGTTACATCAAAAGGTTTTAAATCATAATTTTTCCACGTTCCAGAACTTAACATCTCAGAAGTGATCTTACTCACTTGAGTTAATTCTTTAATCTTAGAAACAGCAATACTTTTACCAGCATCAGTTAAATACAAGATACGATTTGTTTTACGTTTTCTTTCAATTAATTTTCTTTTATTTAAAATATCTATAAGATTTATTTCATTCTTAGGTAATTTGGAATAGTCCAAAATGTTATTCTCTTCAAATTTTTTTAACACTTTTTCTAAATCAGTTTGAGGAAAATCTTCTGCAATAAGAAATATTTTATTCTCCCCTGTAGCCTTACTTTGGCTTATCCATCTTTTCTTCTTTAAATTTGAAATTCCTATATAGAATATATCACGATCTAGATTTGATTTTTTTAATAGCTCATCTAAAGTAATTTCTTTAATCCCTTCTTTAAGTATTATGTTTAATAACTGACGTTCAGGTAATCCAATCTTTACATATTTTTTGCCCTCATCATTTAAAGAAATCTGAT
>JAHQWY010000267.1 GCA_029856445.1 Promethearchaeia archaeon | reverse complement strand
GTGCGGTAGAATTACTCCTTCTCCAGGAGGTATTGGTCCACTTACAGTTCATTATTTGCTCCAAAATACTTTTACAGCTTATAAAACTCAAATAGGAATCGATATCTGACATAAATATAATTCTATAATAAGCTTTTATAAAATTAAAAACAATTAAAATTATATTTAATTGAATTATTAAAAAAAGATAGTAATAAAAAGTATCATTATTACTATAAAACAAGGTAAATAACATCAAAACTAGCGCAGAATTAGAACAAAGATACTCATAAAAAATGGCAATATTAGAAGTTGGAATCAATATTGGGATGAAAAATTTAATTGAAATTAAGTATTATTTATCTTCGGATAATATCTTAGATCCTAATTTACGTGCTGGATTTCTAACTGCACTGGAAAGCTTTACTAGTGAAGTTTTTGGTGATGATATTAACGTAATTTCCTTAGCAAGTTTTAAATTGGTCTGTTACTGTGAAATGATACAAATGCCCAGTAATGATATTGAAAACAAACAACCATTGTTATCATTTGCTATTATTGAAAAAGGAACAGAAGTTCAAGTAGTTAAAGAGCAATTACATGAAATCATTACTTATTTTTTAAACCGCTACTCATTGAATGATATCTTTTCCAAAAAACCTAAATATTTTAAAGAATTTGAATCTCGTATAAATGAGATCTTAGGAGATTTAAAACTAAAAACAGAAGATAGATTCAGATCCATATTTTAAAAATAACATCTACAGGTTTTGATTTTTGAGTTCAAATATTGGAGCAGCAGCTAAAGCGAAATACCAAGAATATTTAGATGCAGGATCTTTAGAGTTAAAAATAAAGTTGCTAGAGGAATTCATTTCTTTAGTTCCCAAGCATAAAGCAACAGAGAAAATTGTAGCACTAAACAAATCTCGTCTTGCTAGGATGAAACGGGAGCTCGATGACAAAAAGCAGCGACAAAAAGCTACTCAAAAGGTAGTTAGCCCATTTTCAATTAAAAAAGAAGGAATTCAAATTATTTTGATTAGTGCTTATTATACTCCCGGAACTGGTAAGACTTCCCTTTTAAATTTCTTAACGGGAGCAGCAGAAGATAAGATTGGCAAATTTACGGCACTTCCTGAAATTGGAATCTATAATTATAATAATATTCGATTTCAAATTGTTGAAATGCCATCTATTATGAAAGGTGCGTCAGAAGGGATAGGAAATGGGAAAGAAATACTATCACAGCTTAGGTCTTGTGATTTGGTTTGTATATGTGTGGATCTTTCGAGAGATTTTAAAGAACAAATGAGTCTACTATTAAATGAATTATCAAAAGCAGAAATCAGAATAAATACTCCTCCTCCTCCAATAACAATTCAAAAAACGGGTTCAAACAAAATTCAGGTCTTGTATTTATCAAATGAAGCTAAAAATGTTGACGATATTGAAGACTTTACAGAAAAAATTAAAGAAATTGTTCATGAAAATGGGATGAGAAATGCTATAGTTAAAATCTATGGATCTATATCTTTTGATGATATTATTGATGCATTAAATCCTTCCATTGTTTATAAAAAAGCTATTATTATAGCAACAAAAGGAGATCTTCCTCATACTAAAAAAACTTTTAAAAGTTTAAAGCAAAAATATTCCAATAACTTCTCAAAAATAATAGGCACTAGTGTACATACGAAAAATTTCCCTCAAGATTTTGGTGAGTTAGTTTTAAAATTTTTAAAGAAAATACGAATCTACACCATGAGTTCTGGAGGAGATATAGCAGAAAAACCGTTAGTAATTAAGAAAAATTCAACTATTAAAGACGCAGCAATTAAGATTCATAAAAGCTTCTATGAATCTTTTGATCACGCAATAGTTATAAGAGAACGGGCTCGTCAAAAACGTAAAAAGGTAGGACTAGATTATGTATTAGAAGATAATGATATTTTAGAAATCCATATCAGTTAATTTCATTTAAATAACGATTTATATTCAATATTTTATCAGTTCGATTAGCTTAGGGATGTTTTGTACCTCTATTTCATACTGTGGATCTAAATTATAACTCCCCTCTAATATGTTTTTAATGCTCTCTAAGCTATGGATTAAATTTTCAAGATACCCAATTATATCACCCTTGTGAATTATAATTTTGTATTCATCCATAAAGTAGTTACAAATATCCTCTATAGTTTGTTTTTGCTCTACTCGTAAATTTAAAATTATTTTCTCGAGGTTTAATCGACCACAATCACAATATGGTGAATCTTTACAATCACAGTTAAAAATTTCCCTTACCCATTTCGAAATGAATTCAATGAATTCTTTAGAGAATGATTTTCGTTTCCTTACATACTCAGCATTCATAAGAGAAAGAACACTACCGCTAAATAAATTATTACTACGATATCTCATATTCACATTTTTAGCTAAATCTATTACTACTCCTTTAGATAAATAGACATTTTTAATCGGTTGAAGGTCAAGAGCAATATTAGTAATTGATTTTTCCTTATTTCTTACCATCTCAATAATTTCTAAACATTGTTCTATTGAAAGGAATGATTTTGCGATAGCTTGCCCTAAATAAGTTGGTTTATACATAAAATTCTCTCTAATCCTCAAAAGTTTCATCTGATTCAACTTTTTTAAAATAGAATCTAACTCATAATTATTATTAATTAAAAGATTGAAAAACATATAGATACTTTCTTTATTGATTCCGTCATTGAACATAGATATTAATGCTAATAATTCTGTTTGACTTTTGCTTTCATTTGGCGTTAATTCAAAATCTTTAATCTTACCCTTTAATAATCGTATAGCGATTTCTTCTTCAGTTTCCTTCATTTTAGGGGAATATACCTTTCCTGGTTGCACCAATAAATAAGTATACCCCAAATTATGTTTTTTTAGTCTTCCAGAACGTCCCAACATCTGTTCGAATTCAGCTACTGTTAACCATTTTATACCCATTGCTAAGGATTCAAATATTACTTGACTTGCTGGAAGATCTACTCCCGCAGCTAATGCGGCAGTTGCAACTACTCCTGCAATTTTTTGAGATTGAAAATCTTCTTCAATGACTTTTCGCTCTTCATTAGTGAGTCCAGAATGATAAGCAGGTACATTTATCCCCTTTTCTTTCAAAATTGATGCGATCGATTCACATTTCTTTCTAGTGTTAGTAAAAATTATTGATTGACCCTTAAATCCGTATATCGATTTTTTGATATAAGCATCTTTGACTAATTTTGAAATATGCTTGTACTTTTGGCCTTCATTAAGGCATAACAACAGATGTCTCTCAATAGGAACAGGTCTGTTGTTATACATTATTAATTTGCATTTTAATTTATCTGCTAAAAGTTTTGGTTCTCCTAATGTTGCACTTAGATATAAGAATTGAGCTTTATCATAAAACAATTTTAAGCGAGCAATAAAACCATCTAAAAAATAGCCTCTTTCTGAATCAATCAAGGTTTGTATTTCGTCAACAACAATCGTGCCTATATTTCCTAGTACTGATTTTTTTCCACTTCTCAAGATAAAATCTATTGCTTCATATGTAGCTATGATTATATCTGCATTGTTTAAATCCTCTGGTGTAACTTCTTCACCTTTATCAAATAAAGATTCACCTACCTTTTTAAAGACTCGTAAGTTTAAAGGTTTATATCTTTCTTTAAATTCTTCTGATCTTAGATTAGCTAAAGCAACAATTGGTACAAGATATAACATTTTTGAATTTCTATCTTTTAAGACTTTTGAGACACCTGCTAATTCACCTACTAAAGTTTTCCCTCCAGAAGTGGGAGCCATTATTAATTGGCTTAAATTTTCTCTTATTAATCCTTTTTCAACTGAAAGAGCTTGAATTGGTAATAAATATTCTAATTTCATCTTTCTTAATACCATTTTTAAGGGATGAGGAATCTCTAAGTCTTCAATCTTCTGATTGAAATATTTTTTACTAATCGGAGATTTTTGTTCAATATCATAGAGAGTAATATCTTTATTAGTAACGGGATTAAAATCTGCTTGAAATGCAGTTAAAACCTTTTTTACGTCTCTAAATTTTAGTATCATATGTGTAAAGAAGCCTTTTAGCTTTGGATTGATTCGATCTTGATTAATTAAACCTCTTAGCTTTGCTTGTCTGAAAATGATATCATAAGCGCATTCAGAACATATTATTTGATTTTTAAAGGATTTTATTTGATTCTTTTCATTTAATATAATAAATTTTTGAATCCTTAAACACGATTTACAAAAAGTTAGGTTTTTTATTTTTTTTTCTGCAAACTGAAAGTTTTTAAGCATTTCATTTATAGGACTAAGACTTTCAAGAGAAGATTGGCTTGAAAATGCAATAAATCGGTTATTATCTGAAATTAAAAATTTCTTAAAGAGGTGAGGATTAACTGGAGCAATAGTACCATCCTTTTCAATTTTATTAAATGTTAATGGACGAAGGCGGTTTTTAAAATCTAAACCAAGAAGAATTGTGCCCCTAAAAAAAGGTTCGTTGATATAGGAAAATTTGAAATTTTCTTCCTTATACTTCTTGAGATAAAAGAAATTAACATCAAAAATCAAATCCTTCTTATTTGGTTCTATGCGATCCAAAACAATAAAAAAATCTCTTGAAGATATGTTCAATTATGATACCTTCTAACAAGTTTATGTGTAATTAAAATATATTAAAAAAAACACTTCAATTTTACTATTTTCAATACGAAACTACTATGAAATAAGGCAATAAAAAGGAATAGAAATTTAAAAACCAAAGACTCGTTTGATTTTATCATAGACTTCCTTGATCTGTCTTAATTTTGCTTCATCTCCTTGATTTAGAAAGTGCTCAACCCATTGCCCAAAAGCACCGCCCTTAATCCATTCAAGAAAGTATTCAACTGATTGTCTTTCTTCAGCAGACATGGTTTTTATTTTTATACTTTTTTTAAATTTTCTCTATATAAAGAATATAAATTATTCTATTTTATATTTTTATAATTCTAAATCAATTAAATAAAGTTAATTAAATTTATAATTTATTTTTATAAGTGAGAATATATGTCAGTAAGGATAAAAACACCAAATTTAGACGATATCTTCGAAAAGTGGAAGCAAAGAGCTTCAAGAACAGATCGCAAGAAAATGGAAAAAGAATTTGGAACTAAAGGTGCTGTATTTTCATTGGATGCGATTAGTGCGGCTGAATATGTAAAGGATACTATGAAGGAAGCAGCTATCTATTTTGCTGTTAAGAAATCTCTCGGTCCTGCACCAAAAGGAAAAGAAGAAAATA
>JAHQWY010000266.1 GCA_029856445.1 Promethearchaeia archaeon | reverse complement strand
AGAGACAAAAAAGAGAAATCACGTAAAGCACAAAAATATGGTGGTGGTGGCGGAGGATTTGGAATCTTTATGTTTATTGCATATTGTATTTATATCGCTGTAGATGGGAACTATAACACACCTCTTATGAATAAACCATACACATATTGGTTATATTCATATATGTTGACATTTATGTGGATTATAATTGTTTTTGGAATTCCTGCAGCTATTATTCTTATAATAGTGTATTTCAAAGTCTGGAGAAAAAAATAAGGAAAAAAAATATTTACTTTTTTTTATATTTTAGGTTGAAAAATCTTTTTTTCAATTAACTTGAGCACAGTTTCAGCATCCCGTATTTGAAAACCTTTTTTAGCATAAAGTAAATAGGAGAGAAAAAAGTAATCAGTTTTTCTCATCTTCATAACTTCTTTTGCTCTATTGATTAATGCCTTTTCGTCAGAAGAAATTTTTGCATCTTGATGTTTTAATTCCAATGGGTAAATCAATGAGGTCTCCAAATGCTTGTTAAGTAATTCTTTGATATTCGCAAATTTATCAATATTACCTTTAAAGTGTGCAATATCTTCGCCATAAATATTATCGATATCGTAAGATAAAGATTTTATTGAATCTAAAAAGTCCTGGGAAGGATTTTCTTTCATTACAAGCAAAATTCTAAAATCTTTGAATTCAGACATAATAACTTTGGACTGTTGGTACTCTAGCTTTATTGTTTGGGATTGTTCATTAGCCCCCGTCAATTCTATCCCAAAATTTCGGATAGCTTCTAAAAACCCTGTAATGAGTGAAGCATCCATATCTTTCCCTGCAAGCATCTCCTCATAAATATTTAACCCTGTCCTTTTTTCAATGATAATAAAATAATCTAAGTTTAAAACATCCATATACTTATTATAAATTTGTTGCCTGAATTCCTGGTGTCTCCTTTTAGATCTTTTTACAAGTTTATACGTAGTGAAACTAACACCTGCTATAATAATTGACCCCACTACAATTATAACAATGTATATTGGATTCAACACGAATGGGATATTAACTTTAAAATCTTGGGAGATAATTCCCGCATTTTCTCCATCAAACCAATAAATATATGCCCAATAAGTTCCTTCATTCGGATTAGATGATAATGTGTAAGATAGAACAATTTGACTTGTAGTTGTTGCTAATATTTCTATAGTCTCCCTATATTCCTCAAAACCTAATGAATTTATCAGTACATAAGTAAGATTTCCTGGATTAATTGGCGGTAGAACAGAGAATTCTAAATCTTGATTAGGCTCAAATTTAGTTTTGGGAGTATTTAAAGATAATGGAGTATTAGGTGAATTTGCAGATATTTCCCATAAAACACCATCTATTATTGAAGCATTGGAGAAAAGAATGTATTTATCTATTGGATTTATAGTAACATTAGGAGCATCTAATCCATTTCTTAGTACTGAAAGGTTATACCATGAGGTAGGGTAATCAAATCTAACAGTATAATTATAGTATATCTTATTGAGATCAGGAGTCAAAATCCACCTATTAGCTGACCCGTCGATTAATTCTACTTGCCCGTTAGAGAAGAAGTTATTTATTATTTTAACATGATAACTCACATTGAATAGTAAATCAATTGATTGGTTATTCCTTATTGCAATATCAAAAATTGTACTATTGGGAGCAATTAATTCATTAATGGTTAGATTTCCAGTACCTTGGGTTGGTCCATCTGAAATTGGATAGGATGATCCATTGAATTCAGCGGTCATATTTACTTCTTCTGCATTAAAAGATCTATTAACTCGTTGAATTAACTTATGTAAAAATGGTTCTCCAATGTCAATTTGTTTCCATTCATCATCATAAACAGCTGTGTTCAAAAAAGGATTTAAAGATCCACTGGAATTATAAAACCAATTATAAGTTGATTTATCCCCAGGGAATGTTAATTCAGAACCATTAATTACTAAATAATATTTGCCTGAAGGAAGTAAGACTTCCTCTTCAAACATTTGTAAATGCCAACCGGGACTAGATATATTTATTAAAGTACTTCCTAAAACATTTTCATCTGGTGCATCAGTACCTAAGTTATATCCTTGTATTTGAACATAAACAGGTTGGGCTGGAGTTCCTGTTATATAACCATAAATATAAACACCAAATACAATGGTAGGTTCAGTTATGTTAAGTTCTACACCGTAACCCAATTTTCCTTTTGAATCTATGATTTCAATTGATTGCCCATTTTCTTCAATAGATTTGACCTCTTTCCCTAATTTAATGTCAGTAATATTCAGTTCGATGTTTGTAATATTCCAAGTCTCTGAAGGAAGGGGAAGGTTTATTGAACTGACTCCAGTGCTATTATCGATATTTTCCGTATATTCCATCATTTGAAATTTGGATGAAAGAAATATTGGTTCATCAATACCTTGAGCATGAGAAATATCAATATATTGAACAAGGCTTAAAATAATAATTGTATTTAAAAGAATGCTAATAATCGGGAAAAAATGATTAATTTTTTTCATTATATCATAAATGATAATTTGAAAATATAAATTTGAACTATTTATGAAATAGGAACGTCTTTTGTATTATTAATGTAAAAAAAATAGGTTGAAAATTGTGTATGAAATATTTTATACTACTTGAAAATCTTCTTTTCCATTAATTCAAGTATAGTCTCTACATCTTTGGGACTGCATTCGTTTTCAGTAAATAATGATCTCACATAAAAATGATTTACATTTTTAGTTTTCATCAGTGTTACAGCTTTATTAATATAATTTCTTTCATTTTGTGAAATTCTAATTTTATTAAGTTTATCAATTTGAGCAATTTTTAAAGGATAGATAAAAGTTGCTTCAAAATGTCGTTTAAGTAAAGTCTCAATTGATTTAAAAGGCTCAACATTACCATCAAAAGAATCAATCATATCTCCATAATTCTTATAAATATCATAAGCTAAATCTTCTAATGAATACAAGAAGAATCTTGATGGTCTTTCTTTCATTATTAATATTAGTCTAACATTAACGAACTCGCTCATTAAGACAATTGAATCTTTATATTCTAATTTTATAGTCTGAGATTGATCTTCAACTTTGATTAATTCAATACCAAATGAATGGATTGCCTGTAAAAATCCTGATATTAAAGCAGCATCAATTATTTTTTCTGAGAAATTTTGTTTATAAACATTTAAGCCTGATTTTTTGTCGGATACCATTATATAATCCAAATGTAAGACGTCCATGCAAGAATTATAGATTTTTTGTTTTTTTTCAAATTGTTTGTTTCTAATGTTTTTAATAGTCCGGTACGACACAAAACTCAATACTGAAATCCCGGCAGTACCAAGTACTATGACAAAGATCATCCAGGGTTCCCATGTAAATGGAGGGGAGGGTATTTTGAATTCCGTATATTTCATCCCAACATCTGTTTCATTATTCCAATATATTTCTCCAATATAAGATCCCGAAGACCAATTTGTTGGGATCAGAAATGAAAAAAATATTTCTCCAGAAACCGCTTCTTGTATTTCTATTAATTCTGCTTTACCAGTAATTGGTTTTACTATAACAAAAGAACAATTTCCTTGAGTAGACGGAGCGTCAACAGAAATTTCTAATAATTTTCCAGCTTCCACTTTAGGTGGGAAGTTTAACGTAAGATCTATATTTGGCGAGTTTGCTTTAATTTCCCATTCAGCTCCATCTTCTATAGTGGCATTAGGTATGCTAATTGATTTATTACTCATATCAATATTTACCAATGAGGTTACATTTTCCCGCGTCTCACTTAATATTCTAAATATAGTAAAATTATACCAATTTTGAGGAAAATCAAATTGTACAAAGTAATTTGAAGAAATTCTATTAAAGATTGGTACCATTGACCAATAATTAGTAGATTCTTCAATTTCTACAATCTCACTCTCAGTTGTAAAATCATTTTTTAAACTAATTTTATAATTATAATTGAATTTCAAGGTTATAGATTCACTAATATTGATTGGGATATTAAAATTTGTCTCATTAAAAAAATAGTTAATTTCGACTATTTCTAAGGATCCTGTTCCTATAGTTGATCCATTAATTATTTCATAATTATCTCCGTTTATTTCTGCAGTCATATTTATATCTGATGGGAAATAGCTTTTATCAACTGATTGATTTATTTTACATAAAAAGCTTGTATTTACAGTCCCTGGACTCCAAGAAGTTTTATAAGAGGATGTATGCAATAGTGGAATTTGAGGATCCGATTCATCTATTGCCCAAAAATATTTTGCATCCACATTTACTGGTATATTAGTTCCGTTCATAACTAATGAATAGTTCCCAATTGAGAGAGTTATTGGATCTGAAGAAAAATCTTGATAATGCCAAATTAGATTGGTAGATATGTTTAAATCTATAGATCTATGAATGGTATTATTAGGGACACGATTTCCTTCGTCATATCCTTGTATTTGGAATTTAATCATCTCACTCGCTTGGACTGTTTTATATGCCCTGATATACACACCAAATATTTCAGCTTCTTCCAAAATTTCAAGTTGTGTAGCCAGCGCAAATGTTCTAAGTGATGGATTTTTATTATATACATTTTCGAAATGTCCCGTTTCGCTGTCTTCAATCGTTCTAATTTCATTACCAAGTCTTATGTCAGAAAAATTTAGTTGCATATCTGTAATAGTCCAATTTGCTTCTGGAAACTGGATATTCACTTCACTAATATTTTCTTTTATCCCTTCAATTTCTGAATATTCATTAAATGTAAAACTTGTAGAAAAGGATATAGGTTCACCATTAGTTTGAGCATTGGAGAATGGGATGAATTGAAATAACCCAATACTAAGAAACATAAAAACGATTAAAATTATTAGTTCTCGTTTTAATTTATAATAATCTACCATTTCAAACCCTCAAGAATCTTAAATCGTAATAATTAAATACAATCGGTTCTGTCTTTAAATATTTTATCCTAATATAAAATATAATACTTTGATTTTAAAAATTTGTAGGAACTTTGTAGAATTTAAGATTAGTAAGCTAAAACTTAAAGGAATTGTTGAAATCTTATATTTTAAAGAAAAAATTAGTGGTTGAAAAATTACAAAGAGGATGTTGATTTATAATGGCAAGAAATATAATTGAAGATATGCGTGATTGGGTTGGGATGTTTCAATCTACTTCATTTGCGGATAAAAGTTGTTATTTTATTCCCGGTTTTGGAAACACATGTGTATTTGAAACTGAACAAGGATTAGTGTTGTTCGATTTCCCGCTAAGACAAATG
>JAHQWY010000265.1 GCA_029856445.1 Promethearchaeia archaeon | reverse complement strand
AGGAAATTGCTGGAAAATTAATGGGATTCTTAAGAGATAATCGAGATTTCATTGAAATTTCAAATGTCTGTGATACTTGTCCTAGAATAATTGGTAGTAGATCAACAATGACAAAAGTTAAGAGAGATTATGAAGGACTTCCTAACATGGAAGACTGTTTCATAGAACAGGGATATATCTGTATGGGGCCTGTAACTCAAGCTGGTTGCGGTGGAATGTGTATAAAGGTAAATTCTCCTTGTACTGGTTGTTTTGGTCAAACAGAATGGGGAGTCAATCAAGCAGAGAGATTTGCTGACACTGTGATAAAAGGATTTAATGTAGATATATCCAAAAGTGAATTACTTTCCCAGGTAAAAGATCATCTAGGTACGTTTGAGAAATTTACCCTTGCATCAAATAGAAAATATAAAGGAGGCGAATAAAAAGTGGTTAAAGAAATAGTTGTTGACCCAGTTACGAGATTAGAAGGACACAATAAGTTAAAAGTTGTACTAGGTGATGATGGAACTGTTCAAGACATTCAATTTAGTATAACTACTACGAGATTCTTTGAGAAATTTTTAGAAGGACGGTATTGTGAACATATTCCAAGAATTACACCTAGAATTTGTGGTATTTGTCCAATTCCTCATCATTTAACACCTACTAAAGCAGTAGAAGATGCGTGGGGCGTCCAGATTCCTCCTGCGGCATATAAATTGCGTCAATTGCTGCAAAATGCGAAGCAATATTCTTCACATGCATTGCATTTCTATGCGTTAGCCGCTCCTGATTTCTTATTAGGACCTATGGCTGATCCGGCATTGAGAAATGTTGTCCATGTTATTAATAAAATGCCAGACGTAGGTGCAATGGCATTAAAGATGATGGATTTTGGTCAAAAATTATGTCAGGAAATTGGTGGAAAGTCTGTACACCCAATATCGGCGATTGTAGGGGGTATGAAAAAAGCTATGGATGAAAGCGCAAGAGATAAGTTTTTAAAACAAATTGAGGATCAAGTTGAATGGACTAAAAAAACAGTAGATATTGGTCTCAAAGTTGTTGAAGATTATTGGGATGTCGTTGCAAATGTAGGTGTTGTTCCAACCTATTACGTTGGATTAACTAAGAATGGTGTTCATGATATCTATGATGGCAATATTCGTATTGTTTCTCCAACTGGAGAAAAAACCGATTATGCTCCTCAAAAATATCTTGATGCTCTAGGTGAACATATCCCAGAACATTCTTATGCAACTCATATGTACTATAAGCCTGCAGGATATCCTGAAGGAATTTATAGAGCAAATACATTAGCAATGATAAATGCTGCTGATAAAATGGCAACACCTTTAGCTGATGAAGCATTAAAAGCGATGAGAGAAAAAGTAGGAACCAATGTTATCCATCATACGTTTGCATATCATTGGGCTCGATTGATAGAGTTAGTTGAATCTATTGAAGTTATAGCAACATTGCTTCAAGATCCTGATGTGGTTAATCCAGACTGCAAAACACTGGATGTACAACCAAGGGAAGGAGATGGAGTAGGTGTTACTGAAGCTCCAAGAGGACTACTCTTATATCACATCTTCTCTGATGCTCAAGGAATTTGTAAAAAGGCAAACCTTTTAGTAGCAACCAACCACAATATTGCAGGAATTGAAAAAACATTAATGCATGTTGCTAAGCAAGTGTTTGAAGACAAGGCGTTAGAAGGATTAAAATTACCAGATCCATGGATAAAATAAACTAAATCAAAATTTAGAGTGTGAAAAAAAGAATGAGTGATATACCAGAAGGGATAGTAAATGTCTTAGAGATGGTAGTTCGATGTTTTGACTGTTGACTATCATGTGCCGCTCACATCACTGTAGTAGATGAAAGTGGTAAAGAAATTTACTCCCGTGAGATGAACGTTGGTTTAGGATGAAATATCCAATAAAAATTATAGATTGGATATGACTGCCCATGCATGGGTTAAAACCAACATAAATAAAATTAAATGAATAAAAAACTCGAAAAAAATGTGATAAAGAATGACATTACCATTAGGTATAGATTTTGAATTTAGGAAATTAATAATGGACGTCCATGTGACATCTGATAAGATTAAATACTGTTACCAATGTAATAGATGTACAGATAACTGCCCTGTCGCTACAGTAGCTAACCCCTTCTACGAAAATGTTTTTGACCCTAGATTAATTGTATTAGGAACACTTCTAGGGTATAAAGATGTAGTTATGGCTCTTGCTGGTACGAAATCAGCAATCATACCATGGGGTTGTACTGTCTGTGATACTTGTGATACTGTTTGTCCACAAGGAATTGAGGTCACTGAAATCATAACTTTAGCAAAAAACGTTACCACTGGAGCTGGATTAGCACCAGACAATGTCTTAGCTCAAGCAAAAGCTGTTTTTGAAAGTGGAAAAGCCATTCCATCTCAACCCGCGATTGAGAGAAGACGAGAACAATTAGACTTACCAGCTGTAGTTGCACCAGATGTTAACGAAATACAATCTTTATTAAAAGAAATAGGTGCAGATAAAAAATTATAATGGAGGTAAAAAAAATGACAGAATATAAAATCTTTGAGGGATGTGTTATTGGAAACAGAATTCCGTTTATTGAGGCTGCCTCCAGAAAGGTTTTTGACAAAATTGGGATTCAAACATCGCAAGCTCCATTTGCTTGTTGTCCAGATCCCACTGGTCTAAAAAGCTTTGATAATACAGCATGGCTCGCTTTAGGTGCTCGAAACTTATCTTTAGCGGAAGCTGAAGGTAAAGATATAATCTCACTATGCAATGGCTGTACTAATACACTTCGTGGAGTACAACACCAATTAAAGCATGATTCACATAAAATGAAAAGCATCAATAAAGAACTGGCTAAAATTGGGAAAGAGTACAAAGGTTCTATTGACGTAAAGCATTTTGTAGATGTATTAAGGTCAAAATTGGATTCGATAAAAGGTGTTATTACGAAGGAAATGGGCGATCTTAAGGTTGCGTGTCATCCTGGTTGCCATTACATGCGTCCAGTTGAATGGATGGAGTCTGATGATCCATTACGTCCAAAAAATCTGAAGGAAATCGTTGCTGCTTCGGGAGCTAATGTAGTTGACTATGATGAATTAGCATTGTGTTGTGGAAATGCGGTAGCTGGTCCATTTCCGGAACATGGAGATGCTATATTAAAACAAAAATTTGATTCGATCATAAAAGCTGGCGCAAATTGTATCGTTGTAAACTGCCCTGCATGTTTTCAACGATTAGATGGAGAGCAACGAAATCTTTCAAAGAAATTTGAAACAGAATATAATATTCCGGTATTATATATAACGGAATTGTTAGCGTTAGCTATGGGTGTTAGCTCTGAGGAAATTGGTTTAAAAAACCATCGAACCAGACGCAATACAGCTATAGAAAACCTTTAAACAAAAATCTATAAATTATTTTTATTTTTTTTTCTTTATTTTTCCTATTTTTGATTGTTTAAGATGGATCTTATACTTCTAGTCATATTTATTACAGAAAAAAAAGAATCTAAAATTCCTTTTCTTAAATATATATTATCGAATTTTATTTTATTCAGTATGTAAAATTTAAATAATAGATATTTCTTTAATAGAATGAGTTTCTTAAACTTTTTAAATATAGGAATATAAGAATCACTTTTTCGAATTGAGCTTAATATGGCTATATATAATTTAAATCGGGAGGTTCCTTGGTTTTTTCACCATGTAGAAAATTATTATCACTTATTTTTGAATATAAGATTTAATAACAGAAACATAATCCAAGAACAAATTACATATTCCATAGAATTAGATATACAAGGATTTGAAGGATTGATTTTCTATATGTATAAACCTCATTCTACAAAAATTAGATTCGATCTCTATAAACATTCAATTGATCAAATTCATATGATAAATGATCTTAAATTTGTTTTAAGTAAAGAACCTATGAATTTTTTAGATTTTGTTATAATCCCTTTTGGTTATTTTAGAGATGAGCATAAATTTAGATTAGTGGTTCATAATAAAAGAATTGAATCTAGTTTTGATATTCATTCATGGGCTCCTTCAAACCTCTATAAAAATGTGAAATCTGTTATCAAAATAGCAAATAAATATTTAGAATTAATACCAATAGATGATTATAAAGGATATTATTATCAAGTAGATAGTTCTTTTAAGGGAAATGAAACAGGACGATTATTTGATTTAATAAATTATCTGGTTGAATTAGACAAAAGTATTAATGAAGTAACTAAAAAATCTGTCTTTGATCCAATGGACGCAAGCATTAAATCGTTAGTAACAAAGACTAATGAATACTTATTTGAATTATGTCATAATCCTGTTCCTTTAGATATAAAGAATCTACTGCGAGAATTAGATAGACTAAAATTCAATGTTGATAACTTATCTAAAGAAGAAATCTTTAATTGGCTTGATGATTTGATTGCGTTTTATTCAAAAGGAGAATAAAATTATTAAATTTAAGGCATTGAAAAATTATATTATTTCTTAATCTTGTTGATCACTATTGATATTATCGCTATTACGAAATAGATAATTCCAATGAATAAAAATCCGAATTTTAGTGTTGCGCTTAAAGAAGCTATTAATGGAAGAGGATCTGAAACAGAAGTTTGGGTATTAGTCATAAGTATTAAAAATACGTTTTCAATTACATCTAAAAAACCTGTCAAAAATGGTGTTATGGTTATAAAGGTGCCAATTTTCTGAATTTTACCCTCCGATTTTCTAAGTGCGATAACAATTAAACCAAATGCGAGTGATACATAACCGACTATAAATAAGAAATCCCAATATATTGCAGCAACTTGTTCGTCTATTCCACTAGAACCCCATATATTAAATATAATTTCGACTTGGTATGAAGTCCAAGCAAATTCATAATCCAAGATTCCATATCCAGGAACAGAAGCTTCAACAGGGATAAACACGAATATTTCTACTAATAGAACAATTAAAAAACCTGCTAAAATAATAAGATATAATACTCTATTTTTAGGAAATTCTCTAAATTTATCAAGGAACATTTTTCTTCACAGATTTATATACGAAAATTTTTTTCTATTTTATTAGAAATATATTATTTTCATTATACTTAAAAATAAATGACACTCCTTCGAAAATGAATCAATAATTTTATTTGGTTTTATATATTATCTAATGTGTATAAAATTAAGTCGCTAATTGATTTATTATGTGTTTAGCTATTCCAGGAAAAATCTTGAATATTGAAGGAAATTCTGCAATAGTGGATTTTGATGGGATAAAACAAAAAGTT
>JAHQWY010000264.1 GCA_029856445.1 Promethearchaeia archaeon | reverse complement strand
TCAAGATATGAAGGAGATCCTCGCTATATTCTTCAGAAAGCTGTTAAAAAGGCAGAAAACCATGGATTTAAATTCTTTTGTGCGCCAGAGATGGAGTTCTTCATATTAGAACAGAATACTAAAGAGGAGGTTTTCAGTCCAGCAGATATGCGGGGATATTTCGATTATGATCCTTACGATATAAATGAAAAAATGAGGTATACTATTGCAGAATATTGTGATTCAATGGGAATTGAGATTGAAGCGCTCCATCATGAGGTCGCTCTTGGTCAGCATGAAGTAGATTTTCGATATGATGAACCAGTTAAAACTGCTGATAATGCAAATACAATAAAAATGATAGTGAAGACGGTAGCGGCAAAAAATAACATGATCGCAACTTTTATGCCGAAACCTTTTGCGGGAATTAATGGTTCTGGACAACATGTACATCAATCTTTATGGAATAATGGAAAAAATGTATTTTATGATCAAAATGATAGAGATAATATCTCACTTCTTATGAAGAAATGGATTGCGGGTCAGTTAAAACATGCAAGGGCTATGTGTGCTGTGTTAAGTAGTTGGCCAAATTCCTATAAAAGACTTGTTCCTGGGTATGAGGCTCCTACTTTGATAAGTTGGGGATTCCGCAATAGATCATCTCTGATCAGAGTACCTGATTTCCATGGTAAGCCAAATGCTGCTCGTTGTGAAATTCGATGTCCTGATCCTGCGGGAAATCCATATCTTCAGTTCGCAGTATTATTAGCAACAGGTTTAGATGGTGTTTTAAAAGATGATATAGATATTCCCGAATCAGTTGATAAAAATATATATAAATTCTCCTTAAAAGAACTTGAAAAGGCAAATATAAAATCTTTACCTGAATCTCTAAGAATTGCACTGAATGAATTCAAAGATTCTGATATGATGAAAGAAATTTTTGGTGAGACTGCTTTCAAAAACTATTATTACGCAAAATTGGAAGAATTTGATGCTTATAGAGTCATTGTAAGTGAATGGGAGAGAACTAGATATATATCTCGCTTATAATTTTTTAAAACTTACTTCTTTTTAAAATTATTTATATATTTTTTTAAACACCGTTTACCATATTAAGTCTTATTTTCCACAATTTCTTTCATCTTTTCGATGTATTCAAGACTTTGGTGCCTGAAATAAGTGTTGTATAGCTCAGCATAAGTCCCTCCTTTAGCCATTAGCTCATCATGATTTCCTTCTTCAACAATCTTTCCCTGTTCGATTACAATTATACGATCAACATGTCTTACTGTCCAAAGTCGATGAGCAATAATGATGGATGTTCGACCTTCAATTGTTTTTTGTAGGGCATCTTGAATTCTTGTCTCTGTGAAGGGATCAACAGATGCGGTTGCTTCATCTAGAATTAGAATTGAAGGATTTTCAAGTAAAACCCGAGCAAATACTACTAATTGACGCTGTCCCATTGAGAGAAGACCACCTCTTTCACCAGTAAAAGTCTTTAAGCCATCTGATAAATCTTCAATCCAATCAGAGCCACTGGAGTTTTCAAGAGCATTAAAAACAGCTTCATCAGTCGCTTTTTTACAGCAATATTTAATATTATTTTCAAGAGAATCTGCCCAAAGAAATGGAATTTGCGGTATTATCCCGATTTGCCTTCGATACTCGTTGAGATCATAACTTCTTATGCTCACTCCATCAACTAAGATATCCCCTCCTTGAAACTCATAAAATCTAGCAAGTAATTTCGCAAGACTTGACTTTCCTGCGCCTGTATGACCTACAATTGCTAAAGATTCACCAGGATTAATCTTTAAATAAAAATTTTGAAAAATTTCTTTAGATGCTTCATAGTGAAAATTGACATTCCTAAACTCAATTTCACCTTTAAGTTTTGGTGGCTTTATGTTATCATTTTGAACAATTAAAGGTAGTGTATCTATTAAAGCAAAAATTCTCTCTGAAGCAGCCATACCCGTCTGAAATACTGGCCAAAATGATGCAATAGATAACAAAGGGAAGAAGAGAAAACTTAATCCTGATAAAAACAGGTTCAATTCTCCGATAGTTATTGCGTCATCTATATATCTTGATCCACCAAGAAATATTAATAAACTTAACACCAATCCTTGAATCATGGCTAAAGTAGGCCATACTACACTAAAGACAAAACCTCTCCGTAGATTAACTTTATAAGAGGTGTCATTTACTTCATTAAAAGTCTCATATAACTTTTGTTCCTGTCGAAACGTTTTAGCAATTTGAATTCCAGAAAAGCTTTCTTTAACATATGCATTAACGGAAGCAAGTGCTCGTTGTCCTAATAATGCTCTCCTTCTCGCAATTTTACGATAAGAGAGTGCTACAATAAAAAATAAAGGAAATGTAATCAATGTAGCAAAAAATAACACTATTTCCATATAAAACATGACAACCAATAAAAAAACTACAATAAAAAATGAAGATATTAAATCAAGAGAGAGCTCAACTATTTGCCCAACATCTCTGGAATCAGTGTTAATTCGACTCACTATCTTACCAATTGGATTTCTATCGAAAAAAGATAAATCATGATTAAGTACGGCGGTTGTAGCATCCCTTCTTAAATCTATTACTACTTCTGCGATGATTTTAGTAATTTTACGACGTCTAAAATAATTAAAAACCCATTCTAATATATTCAGGATAAAAGTAATTGATAACACAAAAATAATGTATACTCCATTTCGATTAGTTTCCATGTTGATTAGCACTTCAGTCGTCAAAATTGGAATGAGAGCCGCAGAGAGAGAAGCAATGGTTAAAAGGAACACCACAAATCCCATAGGGCGCTTATAAGGGCTAAAATATCGCAAGATCCGTTTTAATAAGACTCTATCCTTATAAATTCGATCATATTCTTCACTTTCTAGTCCATACCACATTTTTTAAGCATCCTCCTCTTGTTTAATGAGTTGATCTATGTCTACATCAAACTTTTTAATGAATATCTTTTGGTATTCTTCTGAGGTCAATAACAAGTCATCATGAGTTCCCATTGCTGAAATTTCTCCTCTTTTTAAGACTATTATTAAGTCTGCCCATCTTATTTGTGAGAGTCTATGAGTTATAAGAAGGGTTGTTCTATCTTTTTGAATATTTCGAATTGCTCTTTGTATTTTATCTTCGGTATTTGAATCTATTGAAGAGGTTGAATCATCCAAAACTAGAATTCTTGGATCAGATAGAAAAGCTCGAGCGATTGCTATTCTTTGCCTTTCCCCTCCACTCAACTGAACACCCCTTTCCCCAACTTCTGAATCATACTCCTCAGATAATTGGGAAATAAAATCATGAGCTTGGGCCTCTTTTGCTACTTGAATAATCTTTTCGATAGAAGATGTTCTACCAAAGGAAATATTGTTTAAAATTGAGTCAGAAAATAAAAAAACATCTTGTTCAATATAAGATATTTGACTCCTTAATGACTTTAAAGTATAATCTCGGATGTCAATATCATCAATTAAAATTTTACCCTTATCAATATCATACAAACGAGATATCAATTTTGTTAATGTAGTTTTTCCTGAACCTGTTGTACCTACAATAGCTACTGTCTGACCTGGTTTCACCTCTAAATTGATATTATTTAATACTGGTTTATCACTTCCAGGATAAGTAAATGAAACATCCTCGAATTTGATGCTTCCCTCTAGCGGTTTCGTAACTCCTTCAACATTTTCATCAATTTCAGTCTCTCGATTCATTAAATTAATTAAACGTTGAGCGCTTGTAATTGCTACTCGAACCATTGCAAAAACGAACAGAGATATTTGAGTTGGGAAGCGTAATTGTCTTAATAACGCTAAATAACCAATAATGGAACCGATTGGGAAAATTAAATCACCAAGTATAAAATTTAGAGCAATTGCATGAGCTAGTCCAAAAGTTATAGTTAGGGCTAATATTAAGAAAGGAATATATTTTGCCTGGACTTTCCCTTGGTCAATAAAAGCATCCCTATATCCACTCGCGTTTAAAAGGTACTTTTCTAATTCACCACCCTCTTGAACAGTAGCCTTAACAACCTCTATTCCTGTTAATGTTTCGTTTAAAGTTGCATTCATCCCTCCGAAAAAACCTCTTAATCTCCATGAAATTGGAGCCATTTTTCTAACATAGGATCTTAATGAGATTAAAAATAATACAGCAAACACAACCGGAGCTAATGTTAGTTGAAATGGGAAAAAAAGTATTATATAAATTAGAGGGATTACCAATGCTGTGAATGATTCAAATATTAAGGAGATTCCCGGACTAATAAGGAAATTAAGCATTCGAACATCATTCGTTGCTAAAGCCATAAGTTCTCCAATTTGAATTTGCTCATGAAAAGATTGGCTCTTTCCCAAGAGATTAGAATAAAATTCTCTCCTACAGTCTCTTTCCATCCTGTGAGCAATGATTTCTCTTAGTGCAAAACTTATCATTCTCAAAATTGGAGAAAAAATGCTCAGTACTAAGATAGTTAATGCATAATATATCAATGTAGAGTTATTACCCCAAAATAAATCGTTTATAAGATTTCCGATAAGAACAGAAATGATTGAATTTATGTTAGATGTCAAAACTGTTGTAAATAATACAGTTAAAACAAAAAACTTATTCGATTTGAAGAGAAGATGTGAAAAAATCCACCTACGTGAATTTTTATGACGAGCTTTTTCAAAAGGATCTTTTCCAGGTGAAAACTCTACAATACGCCGTTGAATAGTATTGGTCTTATTATTTTTCATTGATATGTATTCCTTTAAATAAAAGAAAAAAAAAATCTTAAATTATTTTAGTTGTAATATTTGATGATTAATAGAGTTTTAGGTTGTAATGAAGGGTATTACAAAATTAAAATTTAACAAAAAAGAATAAATCTAATTAAGGAGGATAATTCTTCTTGATACTAATTAGTGTAGTGGTTGCTTCTATCCATTCAGATAATTCCTGATCGGTCCTACAAAAGGTTATTATTTTTTCTAAATCATCCAAATTGCTAAATTTACATTCTACCATCAAATCCCATCCACCATAGATAGGTGTAGCATAAGTTATTTCCCAATCTTCATTTGATTGCTTAGATGTTAGACCTTTTAGTTTTTCTTTAACTTTCCATTGAGTTCCGATGATTTTCAAACGAATTAATATATACCCACGATAATAAATTAATTTGACACCTAATTATTAGTATATTTTTTCTTTTCTACCAGTTTTTCGGATGCTATAATAAATAGTATTATATTTTTAAGGATTTTTCAAGCTTTCTATTAATGATAGATTAGTTGTTATAATAATTTGTCTTGAGTTTT
>JAHQWY010000263.1 GCA_029856445.1 Promethearchaeia archaeon | reverse complement strand
TCAATGATTTAAAGAAGATTTATTCGGGTAAGGATAAAAAGTTTAAATATCTTGAATTTATTGAACAGATCACATATAATGAAGATAATAACTTAGATTTTATAGAGAAATCATTAGTAGACCTTAGAGAAGAAGTTATGAATATAAATAAAGATGTTGTAAAGTTAACAAAGAAAGAGATAAAATTATTAAATTTAGATTATGAAAGATTATTAATAACTCGCAGTGAAGGTTAAATTTGAAGTGTCCTGCATGTAATATAGAAATGGAGTCTCTAGTTGCTGGAATTTTTCAATGTCCTCAATGTAAGAAAATAGTAAAAGAGAAAGATAAAGTAAGTGCGGAAGAGAAATCAAAAATAGAGAAGGGTGAATTTCAAGATGGAGACTATTTTCATAAAAATTTAAGTCTAAACAAACAATATGAAGTTTGCGAAAAAGGAATAACAATAAATAAAACAGAAAATCGATTATTTGCAGCGTTAATTTGTCATAGTGGTTATTTGAAAGAGGAAAGATATGTTAGATTATCTTGGTGGAAAAATTTACAGCATGCAGGCATGTTTAAGATTTATGATAAAGAAGTACTTAATAATACAATTAGATCATTAGAAAAAATTGATGAATCATTTGATGATATTTGGGGTTGGAAAGGAACCTACGGAAAACAAGGATCTAAATCAGAAGAACAATTAGAAAAAGAAAAAAATTTAGAGATCATCAAATATAGGATTATCGAAAACAGAACATGTCCAAAATGTGGGAAAAAAATGGATAAGATGAAATCCCACTATGAGTGTCAACATTGTGGCGAGATAGTAATATTAGAAGGATATAATCAACCAATTTTTAATATTCCATCAAGAGATCTTGATTTAAACTTTCATACAAATTTACCAATAAATTTTTATTTGCCGGTAGGAGGCATAACAGTGAAATGGTTGATGGGTGAGTGGAAAGCGTTAGCAGTTATCTACTCGAAAGACAATCCAAATAGAAAATGGCTAAGATTCTATTGGTGGGTACGAGATCTTAGCAATATTTTAAAATACGGACAAAGAGAAATGGGGGAAGGCACTCAAATGGGTTGGAAGACCCAGAAAGGCCTATCTTCTCCAAATATTTACGATCGGAAGCTTATTAAACCTTTGATTAACAGTTTGGAAAAAATATCAACAGAATTAAATTGGAATATTAGTTAATGAACTATTTTTAAAAACTGAGTGATAAATGTGGCAGAACCTCAAGACACAACATGGAAAATGTTATTAAATGATTTTGAAAATGGACTTGAAAATGCAATAGAAGAGCTACAGAAAAGAGATGTTGAAAATATTCCAGGAGCTAAAGAAGCGCTTATTCAAAGACTAAACAATATGAGACTTCATTTTCCTCAAAATAATGGAGATATTTTTTTAAAATCGATAAATGAGAAAATTCAAAATGCATTTTTTCCAAATACCAAAAATTTCTCAGAAGCATTCGAGAAAATTTTGAAATCGAGAACTCATGAACAGGATTTCATCATAAATGAATTATTAAATGGATTTATAACTTCAAAAGCAAAAGCAATTGCGTCAGGAACTCAAGGACCAATAATAGATAGAATGGTGGAAGCATTTAGTAAAAGAAATGATTTCCATATCGTTGATCATCAATTTTTTGCTATGTTTGGAGATCCCAATAAACCTCGACATTATATAAAAAAGCAACTTGAAGAATTAGTAAGTATGTTTGGACTAATTTCAAAAGAATTATTAATTGAAAAAGATATAAGAAGGAGTGAGGAAAAACTATATACATTTTACACTTTCCCCGATGACATCATAAAAATACTTGAAGAAAAGTATCTTATTATTGATGATGATCTTGGATATGCTTATGTTTCTGAAGAATTTGATAGAAACGTGTTTATCTGCATGTTTCTTGCTAATGTTGCCATACATAGAGATGATCTCGATAAAATTGGGGATTCTTTTACAATCAATGGCATATCTGCCATTTTTGCCTTAATTTTGTTACTAAGCTTTATGCCAAAATTATCAATAGACGAAACCAATCCACTTTTAAACGATCCCACTTTTAACACAGAGAATATGAGTGTTATTCCAAAATCATGGATGATAAAACAGGTTTTAGAACCTTTATTTGAACCTCTCATTAAAATTACTGCATATAGAGTAGGAGGAGGTTTGTGGCTCTCAAAAATTGTTGATTCTGAAATTAATAAAAAAATTCACAATCAAATAAGATTCCTTCTTAAGGATGTAAATAAATGGATCTTAGGGAATTTATGTCGAGTAGAGATACCAATCTTTGTTGAAATATCAAACATTTTTACAGAAATTTTAGTAGGATATGAAGAAGAATAAGATGAGGAAGACCTAAGGTATTTAAAAATGAGTTATAAAAAAAAGTCAACACGAACTATTAAACCTGGAAGAAAAAGAGAAAAATGGACTGATATTTTTCCTCGATATTTAACATTTATAACTCATATGCGTCCAATTTTAAGAGAAACAAGAAGAATAATTATCGATTTAGATCCAGATCTGCTACTTGATACTGAGATTTTAGATAAGATCCGTCAAGAGGAAGAAAAAAGAAATATTCGTAAAGTTAGAGCACTTTCAGAATTTTCTGCTATGTATAGATCCAATGTATATGAAATCATTAAAGATTTTATCATTAAATATAGAGAAAAAATACCAATAATAGATATTAAAGATTACATTATAGAATTTTTGCATGAATCTGTAGATACATTAAATGTTTTACGTCATATTACTAACCCTGACGAACTTAATTTAGAGAACACCTATCTCTACCAATTAGTAAAATACATTGAACAAAAAATATTCCCAAGAGGAGCTAATTTAAAAATTATATATGAGAAATTATTAGAAAATTCACCAAATTTCTATGAATGTCAACGTCATATATTACAATCACATACCTATTATAGAGAAAAATTAGAAAGCCCAGATTTTTTTGAAATTCCAGTTATGTCTCCAAAAGTATATCAAATTATTAATAATATGACCTCTCTTTATAATTTAGATCCTAATTTTGGGGAATTTCCTGAAAAAGAGAATTATGAAATTCCAATGATCTTAAAAAATGATGTCTTTTTGCCTTATATTGAATCAATTGCAAATGCGGAAGAAGAAGCTATAGAAAAAGTGGCTGAGCGTATAGGCTTACGGTTAATTGATGGAATATTTCTAGCGCCCCAGGAAGATTTTGTTGAGATTTTACTTGATAATAATTACCTACGTGAAATTAAACAATCCGATGGAACAATGAGGCTTTTACCTCAATTTAGTAATGAAACACTTATAATTTATTATTTAGCATTTGCATCTCAGAGAAGAGGATTTCTATCAAAAGAATTAGTAAATTGGATTTCAATGAATTTTGCTTTTTTAATTTATATGGGGATCTTAAAATGGAAATTATCCGATGAGAATATCTTTTATGCAATTTTTAAAGATTTACAAACAAATGAGAAGATACTTCCTTATTTAATGAAACTCATTTGCTTTCCTAATTATATAGGAGTAGATAAGATGAAAATTAGAGATTCTATACAATATCGAAAAGAAATTTTTAATTTTATAGGATCCCAAATTGATAATCTTAAAGAATTTATTGATGATATCGCCACTTTTTGTACAAAATTTGAAAATAATGAATGAAAACAAAGTTTAAGAGAGTTGAAAGAATATTAGTAAAAAAAATAATGAGATTGAAAAAACACTTATTTATACAGATGACGTGATAAAAGAACGTCTTGGTAAATATGGTGCTGTATATCTTTCAGAAGATATTAAAGAATCAGTAGAAGATATTTTGGGAAATGAAACAAAAAAGGAGTTGTTAGATGATTTTTTCAAAGCTCTAATAAAGTACAAGGAGTTTACTGAACAATTAAAAGATACTAAGCTGACTCCTAATTTGACTGTGCTTTTATATGGGCCCCCTGGAACTGGAAAAACATCTTTAACAAGGGGATTTGCTAAGAAATACAATATACCAATCTGTATTGTAGAATCTGATAGGCTTGTATCCCCATTGTTGGGAGATACAATAAAAAACATTAGAGGTGTTGTTGAATTAGCTGCAGACATTTCAAAAGAGAGAGGAGCTTTCGTCCTCTTTTTTGATGAAATTGATGCTATAGGTTCTGAAAGGTCAAATATTCATGAAGTTGGAGAAATTAAAAGAGCAGTAATTTCTTTTTTACAGGTAATCGATAGAATTAATTATGAAGGAGTCCCATTAGCAATCTTTGGAGCTACTAATCATCAACATCAGCTTGATTCTGCGATTTGGCGCCGTTTTACATTCCATTTTGAATTCGACTTCCCAAACTATCACCTACGCAAAGAAATTATCGAATCATTTATTAATAAGATAAAGAATGCAAAAATTGGGGTTGATAACTCAAT
The DNA here is from genome assembly GCA_029856445.1 of Promethearchaeia archaeon. Classification (GTDB taxonomy): domain Archaea; phylum Asgardarchaeota; class Lokiarchaeia; order Sigyniarchaeales; family SOKP01; genus Loki-b32. Next base: position 877 of record JAHQWY010000263.1, on the reverse strand, counting down.
ATTTTCCAATTTAAACAATGAATATAAAGAAATTCAGACGATTGCAAAAGAATTAGAAAACAAATTAGGTCGAGAAATTTCAGAATTCGATGATAATCTTTTATGGGAGGAAATTAACAAAAAAAGTAAGAAAGACGGACTTCTAAAACTAACTGTTGGGTATTCAGGTTCTGATATTGAAAGAGGAACGAGAGTAGCGTTATTGAAGGCTATTAGTACAGAAATACTTACTTATGATATATTTTTTAATTCATTACGACTAGTTGGTGGCACAGCTACCCACGTGGAACGACAAGATATTTTAAGTAGTACGAAGATCATTGCGAATAGATCTAAAGTTAGTAAGGAAGAAAGAAAAAGCTTACCAAGCCCTCCTGAAATTTAATAGAAATATAATAGAAATTTAATCAAAATTTAATCATCTATGATAGAAAACCAATTGTTTAACCTTGAAAAAATTAAATCTCTAACATCCTCTATAGATGTACTTCAAGCGAAATTATATCAATTAAGTGAAGATTCTGAACAAGTGAAAGCCTATAAACAGTCAGTAATTCAAAATTTTACGAATGAAGCTTTCCTATCTCAAGTTGAAAAAATTACAGATTTGATGAGTGAAATAGGAGGAATATTGGAAAAAATATCAAAGTATAATATTAATATTTTTTTTCGTCTTCAGGAGAGTTTGATCAAGAAATATAAAGAAAAAAACCAAGAAAAATTAAAGAATTTAAATTTAAATCAAGAGATGTTAAAAGAAATTGGATTAAATTTAATTGAAGAAAGGAAGATTAACAAGACAATACACGAGATTTCATATATTCCATCGATAGACTTCGCTCAGTGGTCAGACATCTTAGATTCTTTAAAACAAAAT
>JAHQWY010000262.1 GCA_029856445.1 Promethearchaeia archaeon | reverse complement strand
AAGGAGAAGGAAAAACCACCTATTCTTTGTTTCCGCTACTTCCTGGTCTATTTGAGTTATACTTTGCGAACTATGAAAGAGCTTTAGCAGAGGAAGAAGATGTTCTGAAAATTTTTACTGAGGAATATGAGAATTATTATAATAAAGGTTTAATCTCTACAAATTCCAAATCAACCTATCCAATGATGAGAGTGTTTGTAGATCAAAAAGTTGTAGAAGATACCGTTGATCGGGGTAAAGGAAAGATGGTTGATGTCAATCAGGAGGTTGAGATGGTAAAGAATGATATACTTCCATTTGAACAAGCTAAAAATTATATAGAACAAGCACGACGAATTTCTGTAATGGATTGTGCGTGTCGAATACATATGAAATTACATAATGATGGTGTACCTGTGAATGAATATCCTATCAATGTATGTATGAATTTTAATACCTGGGCAGATTACGACATTGAATATGGATTTGGGAGAGAGTTAACTAAAGAGGAAGCTCTCGAGACATTAAGTGCAGCAGCAAAAGCGGGATTGGTCCATACAACTCAAAATATAACTGAGAAGTCTACATTTATTTGTAATTGCGATCGCGATTGCTGTGTAATGTTACGAGGTATACGACAGTTTAATAATCCAAATACAGTTGCCAGTTCAAATTTTCTTCCACAATATGAAATAGAGAATTGTGTATTTTGTAAAAAATGTACTGAGCTTTGTCCCATGTACACAATTGAGCTTGTTGATGAAGATAATGAAAATAAGCGAATTGAAATCAACATCGATAGATGCATAGGCTGTGGGGTCTGTGCTTTTAACTGTAAAAGTAAAGCTATTACGATGGTAAAGAAATTCACCAAAATCCCTGCAGAAAATATGAGGGACGCAATGCTAAGAAATATTAAAGGAAGAATTAAGTGAAACCTTTATCGGTTGAAAGATCATTTACTTTTTTCTCTTTTTTATTTAAGTGTGATTTAAGATTTACAAGTATAATTCCTAAAATTACAAATAGTAAGGAAAATGGATAGATAAGTACATCGAATTGCTCTTGTAAAAATATAGCAGAAAGAATTACTCCAAATAATGGTACTAATGTTTGGAAGATTGCTGCTCTACTAGCATCTAAACGTTTAACTCCTTCTAAATAAAATGTATATGCCCCTACGGTAGAAAGAAATGTTAAATAAGCAATTCCAAACCATATTCGTACAGGGACACCAAAATATTCGATCGGATTTAGATATTCTGGGCTAAATAGTAATGCTATAGGTGTAGTTGCTAAAAATCCAAAAAAAGAAACCCAAGTTATTATCCATAAACTGCTTGGTTGATAAGATTCAGGATTATTATGGGTTTTATTCAAGAAATACCGAGACGCAACAGTATATGTCGCATATGCAAAGGCAGCTATTAATATTAAAATATCTCCAAAAATTCGATTGGGAACATCTTCATTAGGAGAAAAACCTACTACAATAACAACGGCTGTAAATGCTAAAAGGGTTCCAATAATTTTCTTCCAGGTAAAAAATTCTGTTTTTAAGAATGTACTTGAAAGAATTACAACCCAGACTGCATTAGTTGCAACCATTATACTGGCATCACTAGCAGCAGTGAAAATTTCTCCGACTAGATAACCTATTTGATATATTGTTACAGACATCAAACCCATAAAAGTTAAAATTATCCAATTCTCTTTCGCAAATCTCCAATTTAAGGTTCCTTCTTTATATCTAAGAATAAGAAAAAAACAAATTATAGCTAAAAAATAACGGATCACTGCTATCATCATTGGGGGGATGATTTCACCATAATCTTTAGATACTATCCATCTACCTAATGGCCATGTCCCGCCCCATATAATAGCCGTTAGAATTAATAATATATAGGCAATGATTTCTTGTTTTTTATAAGGATTTAATATAGTTTCCATTATTACTTCACCTATCAAATATCACTATTAATCATAAAAAAGTATACAGAAATTTTTATTTTCCTATGAGGTAAATGAGCCCATCGGCTATTGAACCTCGCCAACATACGAAATCATGACCACCTAGAAATTCCACGTAAGAAAAAGGATATCCCTTTGCTTGTAAAACAGTACGAAAATGACGATTAGCTATAAATAGATTTGTTGGGTCCATATACTCAAGTACACCTACATCAAGATAAAATTTTAAGGGTAATCTTTCACTTTGAGCAAATTGAAGGGCGAGCCATTCTCCCTCCTTTTCATCCTCTTTTGTCCACCAGTGTTCGAAATCTTCGAATTCGTCGATCCTGCTCAACCAAAATTCAGCCCCAGGATACCAAGAATAAGTGCCCGACATAGATAATACATTACCAAAGATTTCCGAGTGTTTAAATGCGATAAATGCAGATGCGATCCCCCCATAACTAGCCCCAGCGACAATAGAGTAAGAAGGATTTGAGGTGATGTTAAATTTCTTATACCCCCATGGAAGTAATTCGTTAATAATATATTCTTCGAATTTCGGATTAGGAGGTAATTCTCTAGCTCTTCGAGCGAGACTAGTATCCATAAAATTTTGTACCATTATAGCAATAATAGGTGGAATCTTGTCGTCCGCAATGAGATTGTCGAGAGTAGAGGATACTTTAGCCATCTCTTCAAAGATTATTCCATCAAATAATAAAAGAAAATGATAAGGAACATGATCTTTGGAATAATTTGGGGGAGTATAAACAAAAATTTGACGTTTAGTATTTAAAATTTTACTGTAAGACATAAATTCTTCTATATTGCCACGATCAACATTAGATCTTTCACCATACCAAGGTTGTGGAGGGGCATCAGGAGAAATAATCTCATTCCAAGGCATGTAAATTCCATCAGCCTTCCAGAAAGTTTCTTTCAAGTTACAAGGGTCAGTAAAAACCAAATCTTTATACTGTATAATATTCTCTATAGGATCTTTTGGTTCTAATGGATTATTTTTGCTAAAATTGTAAGTATCTCGAATACCTTTAAGAATCTTATATGATTTGAAATATATATTGGTATCTTCAATTTTCTCGAGTAAGCCTTCTTTTATATCTTCATTTGCTAAGTAACTATTGCATACAATATTCTTTACATCTTTATCTTCTCGAACAATAAAAGTTATAAGGTTATGTTTATCATCTCCTTCAAATTTTTCAAAGATTGGTGTTCCTAGTTTTTCAATCTCTTTCCAGAATTTCGAAACTGCTTCTTTCTTATTAACTCTGATTTTTTCTTGAAGGTTTGATATTATAGGACTTATTATTTTTGAGTTATTAATTTTATTTGACATAATTTCTTATTATTTTAAACTATTTAATCAATTAAAGATTTCCTCTAAATAATCCCCCATCCTTCTATTCTACTTTTTTATAACGATATAAAAATCCTGGAATCCATAAAATGACACCAAGAAATGCTCCGAAAATAAACGTGATTGGATCATCCCACAAAAATATTTTGTAAATCAGAGTTATCACAAGAACTATTATTCCAATTACAATTCTCAACGGTTTTTGGAACCTATTATTTATAACCTGATGTAACAAATAGAATAGTATTATAATAGCGTGTCCACTAAGTGGGATCTTAATAAAGTATCGAGCAAAAGAGAATACGGCAACAATAACACATTCTATGAGAAATAAAATATATAATTTTGATTCCTCTCTCTCATTCCACATCCAAACCACTTCACCTATTAAGATTCCATAAGGAAAAAAAATTGAAATCATGTATATTGGAGGTGTAATTATATCTAAAGTTTCAGATGCAGTAACAACTAAAGGATAACCTCTAATTGTAAAAAAAATTATAGAGAGTATAGTAATTATTATTCCAGTGGTGTAAATAATGAGTGGTTCTTTTACTGAATTCTTTAGATTTCTAAACATAATTTCCTCATTGTATATAATAAATTCATATTTTGTTATACCATTTACTAATTAAATCACGTTTTTTAATATATCTGAGTAGATATAGAGCAATCACAAAGGTAATTAAAGTTTCTATAATCCAAATTACCCCATACACAGTTAAATTTCGCTCTATTTGTCTTTGACCAATAGTTACTGGTCCAAAATCTATAATTGAATAGAGTAAAAAATCAGGAGAAGGGATTATTATTGGAAAAAACATCTCTATGTTTTCATGGGCAGGAAGATCAAGCAAAAGATGTGTTAATCCTCCGATAAAAGCCGAATAAGTGGCTATTATAAAAAATTTTTTATTAAATTCCTTTTTCTTTAAGTTGTCCCATTCATCAAGCCCAAAGTATGTGAAAGATTTAGAAAATAGACCTTTCCTTTTTGCAACTTGAGCAAAAAATGGACCGATCTTTAAACAAAATATGTAGGTAAGGAAGAGAGTTAACGGTATAGTAAGGACTATCAACCCAACCAAGCTATGAGTAAAATTTCTGAAATTAAATGGAAGATATGGGTCAAAAAATATATTTATATCAGGGACCATTGTGCTAATGCATAAAGCTGTTCCATCAAACTTATTTGGATATTTTATTTTAAGTGCTAATCCCGGTGCTTGGTGAGAAATTACACTACTTGGCATGTAACTGAACTAATCTTTTTAAAGTTAAAAATCATTGAATAGGTTTTAACTTTTTGAAATTAACTTTGATAGATTATTAATTTCATGTTGGGTGGGTTAATTTTATAATCGAGAAAATATTCTAATTTAAAGAATGAAAATCAATTTTCGAGAAGCTAAAAGCATTATAACAAAGAGTAATATTCCTTCAATTGATTATGTTATAAATCCCTATACTGGGTGCCAACATGGATGCATTTACTGTTATGCTGAATTCATGATAAGATTTACAAACCATAAAGGGGATAAATGGGGACAATTTTTAGATATTAAAACGTTTAGTTTGGATAAGATTAGACCGCAAAGATATAATGGTAAAAGGCTCTTACTTAGTTCTGTAACAGATCCATATATACCTTTAGAACTGAAATATCAAAATACAAGAAAAATTTTAGAAAAATTAATCGGTACAACAGCACATATATCTATTCTTACTAAATCAAAATTTGTTGAAAGAGATATTGATTTATTTAAGAAATTTGATAATTTAGAAGTAGGGATATCCATAAGTACATTAAATGCAGAATTTGCTAAAATTATTGAGCGAAGTGCATCCAGACCGGAAGAACGGTTAGTATCTCTTAAAAAAATTCATGATAATGGAATTAAAACATATACCTTTATTTCTCCATTTTTTCCAAAAATCACTGATTATAAAGCTATTATACAAAAAACTATAGATTATACTGACTCTTATATGTTTGAAAATTTAAACTTCAGACCACATAATATTC
>JAHQWY010000261.1 GCA_029856445.1 Promethearchaeia archaeon | reverse complement strand
TATTCCCAAATTCAATTCTTTACCTCCACATGCTATAAATAATCACATCCGTTTATATGAAAGAATAGAACAGCTCAGAGATATCGTTCCAGAATTAGGGTTGAACAGAATCATTCCAGGAGATAATAAAGTAGGTATAATAACAAGTGGAATGCCTTTTGGCTATATTATGGAGGCACTTAATCGATTAGAATTGAACGATGTTTCTGTATTAAAGCTTGGAATGATTTATCCATTAAATTATGGCCATATTGCCGATTTTTTGCAAAATATTGAAAAAATTGTGGTTATAGAAGAATTAGAACCATTTCTGGAAACAAAAATTGCTGAAATTGCTCATAATCAGAAAATTGATGTTCAAATTATAGGACAAGATTTCTTTCCTAAATATAATGAATATTCAACTGGATTGGTGGCAGATTGTTTAGCTAAAATATTTAATAGACAACCAAGTGAGCAAATGATGAAAGCAATGAATTATTTCAATTCATATAAAGAAATAATTCCTAGTAGATTTCCTACCTTTTGTGCTGGGTGCCCTGAACGAGCTACACTCTATTCTATTTTGAAAGCTACAAATCATTTAGAAAATACTATAATCTCAGGAGATATAGGGTGTTATGTAATGTCATTTTTTCCCCCTCAACAATGTTCAGATTTAGTAATTTGTATGTCAGGTGGAATAAGTGCGGCTATTGGAATGTCTACAAAAACAGATCAAAAGATAATTGCATTCATAGGTGATTCCACTTTCTTTCACACTGGTATGGCTCCCTTAGCAGAGGCTGTAGGGTATAATTCAAATTTATTACTTATTATATTTGAGAATTCATGGACAGCAATGACTGGACATCAAGATGATGTTCTTCGATATTTAATTAATCAAGGATTTTCTATTGAAAAAATATGTAAATCAATTGGTGTCCCCTGGCTAAGAGTAGAAGATTCTTATCACCCGAAGCGATTGATGAATTCTATTGAAGAAGCATTGGAAAATGATGGATTAAAAGTAATTATCATAAAACGAGAATGTGCTCTGCAAGCTCATCGATGGAGATTGTCTCAAGTTAAAGCTCTTCAAGAAAAAGGAGAAAGAGTTCAGGATGTCTCGTACTTTATAGGGGGGTGTAGTATGTGTTATGAATGCGCAAGAATTTTGAGTTGCCCCGCTATTAGAAGAGTTGAAACTGAGGGAGTGGAAGAAATGCAAATAGATCAGGATCGATGCATAAAGTGTGGTGTCTGTTATGAAATATGCCCAAATGGAGCGATTAGAAAAACAATAATTAATTTATTTGGTGAGGAGGTGCCATTTCGTGAAATTTAAGGAAACAGATATAATCAACATTGTGATAGCTGGAACTGCGGGTCAAGGAGTTATAACGCTTAAGAGGCTAATAGAATTTGCTGCCCAGAAGGCCAACATAGAAAGAAACTTCGGAAGCGAGTCTCATGGACTTGCACAACGAGAGGGAGCTATCATGAGTCATATACGTTATCAAAAAAAGACAAATGATAATGAAAGGTATAATTTACAATCACCATTGATTTGTTATGGAGATGCAGATTTGTATATTTGTATGGAACCTGTTGAAGCACTTCGTCAAGGTATTTTTGCATCTAATAAAACTGTGTTTGTTCTTAATAACCGCACTATCCCTGGAATAATGATTACAGCAAATCTAGAGAAATACCCTCCTTTAGAGAAAATAGTAGAAATATTAAGACTTTATACCGATAAAATATATCACATGAATGCTACAGAATTGTCTTTGGAAAATTTTAATCAAAACCTACAAGTTAATATAATTATGTTGGGATTTGCTATTCCCACTGGTAGAATACCATTCATAGAAATAGAGTATTATGAAGAAGTTATTAAGGAATGGTTACCTGACCCAGATTCCAATATTAAGGCTTTAAACCTAGGTATAGAAGAAGGAGTTAAAATAATTGGGAACAAAACGATAAATAGTTAATTTTTACTAATTATCTTATACAATATCAGATAAATTAATACTTACAGCTATAATAATGCGCGATAAGCTAATAGATTTCATCTTAGAAAATCTTGATATCAAGTTTTCAGTCATTCTTGAGGCTAGTTGTGGTGAAGGACAATTAACTATTCCTTTTATCAAAAAAATTATGGAACATATCGATAATTTTAGTATAATAGCATATGATCTTTCGACTGGGCCATATTCCAAAAGTCTTGGAATTCTCAAAAAGAAGATAGAAAAGGAAGGCTTTCAAGATTTAGTTACTATTATCCAAGGAGATGTCAGAAACATGGAAGTTATTGAAGATGAAACTATTGATTTCATATTTTCTAATGATTTATTTTGTGATCTTAATCGAATTGGACTTGAGAAAACACTCAATGAATTTTATAGGATTCTGAAACATAAAGGTCAGATGGCTCATGCTGAGTATGCTCCTTTTCCTGAAAATTTCGCGCAAAATTTATTTATTGAAGCAGATATCCATTCTTTGGATACATCTGAACCAAAACCAGATTGGTTTTCTCCTACTTCTGATGAGATAGCTGTTCTAATGCATAAGATTGGATTTAAAGATATTACAATTAAATATTTTCAGACTGGGATTCATATAAATTTTGAGGAAGCATTAAAAGCCTTTAAAGAATGGACAGTTGATCCAAAGTTTATTGAGAGACATAAAGAAGATCTACGTAAATTTGGTATAGAAACTCCAATTGAGCATGTAGTTTTTTGTTCTAAATAATATTTGCCCTATTAACACTTTTTTTGATAAACTAATTAAAGATAGGGTGGTTATGTTTTTACATGGGCATTCATGAGAAAATTGACTTAATTAAGCGAGGCACTGAAGAAATATTAACAGAAGGGGATCTAAAACATTTTTTACAAACAGGAGTTCCACTAAATCATTATATAGGCTTTGAAATATCTGGTAAAGTCCATTTAGGAACGGGGTTTATTTGTATGGCAAAAATTAAAGATTTTATTGATGCTGGAATCTCCTGCTCCATTTTTCTAGCAGATTGGCATAGCTGGATTAATGACAAATTAGGAGGAGATATGGATAAAATTCGAGAAGTTGCTGTAGGTTATTTTAAAGAAGGACTTAGAGCAGGACTACTTTGTGTTGGAGCTGACCCAGACAAGGTAAAATTTACCCTAGGTACAGAGTTATATCACAATAATGATGATTATTGGGAAACTGTTATTGATGTCTGTAAAAACACTACTTTAAGTCGAATGCAGAGAAGTATCACAATCATGGGAAGAAAACAAGGAGATAATGTAGATTTTGCAAAATTGTTATATCCTGCCATGCAAGTTGCTGATATTTTCATTCAAAATATAAATATTGCTCATGCGGGTTATGATCAAAGGAAAGCTCATGTCATTACCAGAGATGTTGCTTTAAAAATGAAGAAGAATAATCTAGTTGGCACTAATGGTGAACGAATCAAACCTGTATGTGTGCATAATCATTTGATATTAGGCTTACAAAAACCACCAATCTGGCCTCTTAAGGATGATGATCAATTACAAGAATTGTGGTCTCAAATGAAAATGAGTAAATCTTTACCCAATTCTGCCGTATTTATCCATGATAGTCCCGATGAAATAAAAGCAAAAATTAAATCTGCTTTTTGTCCTGAGGGTAATGTTGCATTTAACCCAATATTAGATTGGACCAAATCGATTATATTCAGAGAAGAAGACTCCTCTTTTCAAGTAGAAAGACCAGCCAAATTTGGTGGTAATATTGAGTTTTACTCATATAAGGAGTTGGAGGAAGCCTATTTAAAGAAAAAGATTCATCCTAATGACCTAAAAAATAATGTTTCCCAAAAAATTATTGAGATATTAAAACCTGCAAGAGAACATTTTGCTAAACCTAGAATTAAAAAAATGAGAGAACATATGGAAGAGTTAATCGTTACTCGCTAACTCACTAGTATGTCTTACCTAATTAGTTCTTAATTAGAATTGAACTTAAATTAAGTTCTTTTAATTACTCTAACTAATCCTTTTTTTCGGAGTTGTTCCATCATTTTTTCAATTTCATTTTGACTTTTTTGAGCAATCGATGCAACTTGCTCAATTGTATTCATACCATCACAAATTTTTAGGACTTTAAATTGATCTTTTGTAAGCATTCCCAATTGGACTGCCATTGGAGAAATTTCTTTAACAACAACAGGAATTCTTACTTCACCACCTGCTTCTGCTGTTTGTGCCCCAATTTCTTCCGTGGTTGGTGATTCACCAAAAAATGATTTCACTCCAGTGATATCATAATTCTCGTTAATATAAACATAAATCGCATGTTCTTGTCCAGAAACATCATCAGGATCTTCTAAATCAGGATGGGGATTAGCATGCTTATATTCCTTTGTATATATACCCATTTCAAGACCACTGATGATCTCTTTTTTATCTATATTCAAAGAAATCATATCTTCACAGATATCACACCAAGCCCATGCTTCAATAAGTCTGAAGTACTTTCTCACTTTATTTTCTGGCATTGTAATATACTTTAAGATTAGTTAAAATTTCTATATTATACACTAGGGTGTTGCTTAATTTAAATTTTGATTTAAATTATTTTTAAGGATAATTTAGGAAATTTCAAATTCTTAACCATGAAAAGGATTTTTATTCTTTAATAGTGTTTAAAAACAAAAAGAATTAAAGTTATTGTATATTTTAAAATCCAAGCTTTATTAATTTAATATTTGATTACTTCATGAGTTCTTATAGAAAGAATACCTGCTTTGGTTGTGGGAGACCTATTACACCATACGAATCTGCTGTGCATTTTCCTTGTCCCCAATGCGGAGATGTAACGATTTGGAGATGCGAACGCTGTAGAGAATCAGGAAACGCCTTTCGTTGTTTAAAATGTGATTTTGAGGGACCTTAGAGAAATATTTAAGGGATTTGATTAAAATGGGAGAATTTATTGCATTAATTGATGTTGTTCCAGAAGATACAGACATTGATTTTGAGATCTTTGTAGGGAAATTAAAAGAAATTTTACCTGAAACTTGTACTCTAGAACAATATGACATACTTCCCGTTGCATTTGGTTTGAAAAAAGCAAGGGTAAGAGTGAGATATCCTGAGGAATGGGGTGGAACTGATAAGCTTGAAGAAATATTTGGTCAAGTTGATGGCATACAAGGTATAGAAGCCATTGCTTTTTCAAAAGCATAAATAATATATCTGTTTTTTTAACCTGTTCTTTTAAATAGTTTATCTAATTCATTGTATGAAATGAACCTTAAAGTAGGTCTTCCGTGAGCACAATGATAAGAATCTTTACAAGCTGCTAAATCTAAAAGTAGATTTCGTATATCATTTAAGGATAAATCATC
>JAHQWY010000260.1 GCA_029856445.1 Promethearchaeia archaeon | reverse complement strand
AGAAATAAATCGTTTCTTATTGTTGTTGCAGCGAATTTTATGGGAACATTAATAAATTCATTAATAGTAGGTTCGATTTTTTATGCGGCAGATTACATCATGGAAGAATCATCACTAATATTATTGGTTTTCATATTTATACCTCTCCTTACTTGCATTTGGGTAACTCCAAAGTTAATTAGGAAATGGGGAGTAGTAAGAAGTGACCAAATCTTATTATTAATTGGGGGATTTGGGATGATTTTATTATTTATCCTTACAGCTTATGATATCCCTGTATTAATTTATTTTTCTATAGCTATATCAGCCATTGGATTTGTTGGACCCTTGATATTTACCAATGTATTATTTGCTCAAGTAGCTGATGAGGATGAAGTAAAGACAGGAGTAAGAAGAGAAGCTGCTTTTTTTGGAGTTAATGCATTTTTTACTAAGCCAGCACAGAGTATTGCGATTATAATCCCTACCGTATTATTAGATTTAGCGAATTTCATACCTCATGAAATAGGTGAACCACCCGTGCTACCGCAACCTGATGCGGCAATCTATGCAATTAGGTTATTCATAGGTTTAATTCCCGGAATTGCATTAATACTGGCAGCTCTTATTTTACAATTATATCCCATAAAAGGAGATTATTGGGTAAAGATTCAAAATGAAATTCTCATATTACATGAAGAAAAATACAAAAAATTACAAATTATGGAACGTAACTCTAAAACTGGTAATTAATAAGAACTTAAATCATTAAACTAGTTTGATTTTCTTTTTCTTAATTTAAAATGTAAAGAGATATATATTAAGGGTTAAAATATTCAAATAATGCGAATATAATATAAATGAGATGTATAATATTGTACAAAGTTGTTTTGTTACGGCACGGGGAAAGCACCTGGAATAAGGAAAACCGCTTCACAGGGTGGACAGATGTAGATCTTTCAGAAAAAGGAGTTGAAGAAGCAAAAGAAGCTGCTAGATTACTAAAGGAAGGAGGATATACGTTTGATATTGCTTTTACGTCGGTATTGAAAAGGGGAATAAGAACTTTGTGGATTGTGTTGGATGAGATGGATTTAATGTGGCTTCCTATTTATCGTTCATGGAGATTAAATGAAAGACATTATGGAGCTTTGCAAGGATTTTATAAAGCTAAGATGGCTGCAGACGTAGGGGAAGAACAAGTTCTCATATGGAGGAGAAGCTATGACATACCTCCACCTGCCCTTAAAACCAGCGATCCAAGATATCCTGGAAACGATAGAAGATATAGTGAATTGAAAGCAGAAGAAATTCCTTTGACCGAGTGTCTCAAAGACACCGTGGAAAGAGTCTTCCCTTATTGGCATGAATCAATCGTTCCTACTATTAAATCGGGAAAAAGAGTTTTGATTTCTGCTCATGGAAATAGTTTAAGAGCCCTTGTTAAGTACCTTGACGATGTTCCAGAGGAAGAAATAGTAGAATTGAATATTCCTACTGGCATACCATTAATATATGAGTTAGATGAGAATATGAAACCGATTTCTCATTATTATCTCGGAGACATTTCAAAAGTTGAAGAAGCTATTAAAGCAGTCGCGGATCAAGGAAAAGCTAAATAATTATAAGAGTTAAATTTAAATATTTGTGAAAATCGTAAGAGATAATGGTTAGGAAAAAGTTAATTTATATTTTAATTGTACTCTGTTCATTCTCTCTTATCGGGCAGGTATCAATAACTCCTGTTAGAGCAATGGTTGAACTCATTTCTGTCGAAGAAGCTTATGAAATGATAACTAACTCTACTCTTTATCCAGACTTGCTTATTCTAGATGTCAGAACTCAAGAAGAATATGATGCAGAACATATATGTAATGCTACTTTAATTCCTGTTGATGAACTCGAATCAAGATTATCTGAGCTTTATCCTTATAATGATACTGAGATAATAGTTTATTGCCGAACTGGTGCTAGAAGTACAAGTGCAAGTCAAACTCTTAATAATAATGAATTTACGAAAATATTTAACATGGCGGGTGGTATTACCGGATGGAAAAGTGCTGGATATCCTGTTTGTCCTGAGGAGAGTGAACAGGGACAGCCTAGTATCGACTTTCCAGTTATTATTTTTATCATAGTGTTATTTGGAACAACAGCTATAACATTAATATATTATAAAAAACGTGGAAAAATCAACAAACAGTTAATAACTTAATTCAATCCGACAATTTTATAAAGAAAAAAAAGAATTGATTTTGATTTTTAGATTTACTTCCATTCCATTCCTATTGTTTTATAAGAATCGGATACTCCTGTAAGGCCTTCACTTTGCATATGAAATCCTTCAATCTGAGTCATAAAGGGTGTGAAATATTTTAGTAATTCCTCTCCAGCTTCTTCTAATTTTCCTCTTTCTGTATATATAATATGATATTGCTTCATACCTTCTCTTCCTGCAGGTGTATTGAAAACTCTCCATTTTGTTACAAAAGGAATCTCCCTAGGTGATTTTAAAAACAGCTTCGCAATTTCAATACCTTTATGGGGTGGATACCATACAGTGATCATTAAAACTCCCATATTTTGGATTCACTTTCATTATATTTTTATGATTAGACAAAAAGGTAGGTAATTATTTCTTCAATTTCTTATAAAATTTTACATTTTTATCAAATATTCACAAGAGTCATGTGTGATTATAAAAAAAGATTCTTAAGTCTGTATAGGAAGATTTTATACTATGGAAAAAAAATCGATATTAGATAATCCCCAAGTTTCTCATACTCTTTTTTACCCCCGGAGAACACCGATCCCTAAAGAAATCGACCCCAACATTAGGGTTTTAAAGTTTCAGATCGATAAAGATATCCTTATTGGAGGTTTTGTATATTTAAATGATTTAAATTTACCTACAGTTCTTTTATTCCATGGAAATGGGGAGGTTGCGGCAGATTATCAAGGTGCGAGGGAATTCTTCTATAGATGTGGAGTCAATTTAGCGGTTGTTGATTATCGTGGATATGGATTTAGTTCAGGCGAACCTTTTTACACTAGCTTAATAATAGATGCACTACCAATTTATAAAGCATTTCATGAGTGGATTATAAAAAAGAGACTAAGAGATTCTATATTTATTTTGGGGCGTTCACTGGGAAGCATTTGTGCTTCCGAAATTGGTTCCCATAATCCCGAAAGCCTAAGAGGAGTTATTTTTGAAAGCGGGTTTGCTAGTATACATGGTATGATGACAAGGCTAAGTGGTCAAGAGATTGATCCTGAATTCTTTAGTGAATATTCAAATGACGTAAGAATTAGAAAGTTTAAGAAACCTGTATTGATTATACATGGTACTATGGATCAGATAATTCCATATCAACAAGGGAAATTGATATTTGAAAATGTTCCTCCAGCAACTTATAAAAATCTAGTGTTAATAGAGGGAGCTGGGCATAATACTATTTTTTATTTTGAAAATGAATATATTACCTCAGTAAAAGAATTTATTCAAAAATTCCAATAAGTCAATTTTTTTATTATTCTCTATTTTAATCCAATTTATCATTAAATATTGGACTAAATAAACTTCTTTTATACTTATTAATACATATTGATTAATGGTAAGAACTAAAAGAAATAAGATGATATAATATTGAATATTCAAAAATATAATTTTTGTCCGTATTGCGGTAAGAAGATTCAAGGATTAAATAAATCTCATCTAAACTTCTGTTGTTTTTGTGGAATAAAATTAAAAATTGAGAATACATCTCAAAAATCAGAGACTAAATGTACTATATGTCATGAAAAGATCAGTCTAAAGAGATGTAATATAATTAAATGTTCTTATTGCGATAGTCAGTATCATTCTACCTGCATCACTTCTTGGTTACTAAAATATAATTCTTGTCCTATGTGTTTAAATGTATTTCTTATACCAAATTTGGTAAAATACTAAATTTTTTATTTCCTTCAATCTGTAAGAAACTCATTAATCAATATTTCTTTAAATAATAAATCCTTCTCATCAAAAGAAATTATTTCTTCTCCATTGTATATATCTGGAGGATTGAATTTTTTAAATGCTACTGAAAAAGGGATGATTAAACTCGAAATATCTGGAAATTTTTCAATATCTTCAATTTCTTGTACCAAATCAGCCAAATTTTTATCTGATACTTTTAAACTCAATTTGTACACCTTATTCATTCTATATAATTTTCCATATAGAGTCATAATAATTTAAGAGAAAACTCCCGACAAGTTTAGTGATATTTTTATAGTTAAAATTGCTTTTATCGGGATTATGATAAGTAATCGAATTGATTTTAGACAAATCAATCAAAGATTTGTCTAAATCTAAAAAGAAACATGGTCTTACTCTTAATGAATACCACATACAATTTTTAAAGAATTCTCACTATCCTAAGAATTCTTCTTTAAAAATTCGTTGATATTCAGGATTTCTTTCATTAAAAGGAATTTTTTCATCCCCATTGTAAATATATTCAGATTCCTCATTTTTGTTTAGATCTGACAAATGTAATACTGCTCCTGAAATATCTGGATAAAAATTTTCTTCAACTTGAATAATATTTTCTTGATAAATTTTCATTGTATCTTCTGAAATCATTTTATAAATCTCTGAAACTTGATGTTTGTGTTATCGACTAGTTTATTAATCTATTAATGAAATACCTATATATAATGCTAAACAAAACCAAAAGTTTATAAATAAAAAACATTGATTCTTCCCTATTTTCAAGTAGATCAAGCCAAAAATAAAAAATACTAGCAATAACTGGGTGAGTACCCTAAAAATCTGAGTCTAGAAAATGTCATGAAGATAATTATTAGTCTTTGGAAAGAGTTTTTCTAGAAGTTCCAGCTTCTCATGATTGACTGTAATGAAGTCTAATTCACAAAGTTCTCCTACTGTTCTAAATCCTGCTATTAATTGTGCAAGATGTCCAATATCTATCTCAATATCGACGGATTCTTTTGATGCATTATTCACATCCACTTTTACTTTTTTTTCTTTTGAAGTTAATGTGAAAATTCCGTTATTCCAAGGGCAAAATTCATCATTTATATGAAATGAAATAGAAAAATCTGCAAGAGAATATTCTAAATTCTCAAAGACTGCTTTTACGTCTATTATTCTTAATAGAGAATTTGCTCTTATACTTCTCAATTCAATTCGAGGTGTTCTAAGTAGATCTATAATGTTTTCATTTATTGGAAAAGCACCTAGGATGTATTCTCGTTGATCTCGATGGCTCCATAGAAAATTAAATAATGTTTGTTTTGCTTTTTGATCAAGCCAGAAAATCTCTTGAATGAAAATTGTTCTCTCGGGGTGTTCAATCCAATGCTCATTTACTTTTAAAAATGTTATTATTATATAACCAACAG